>JAZUPO010000204.1:0-19710 GCA_045605205.1 Victivallaceae bacterium | reverse complement strand
ATTCTTGCTCTCATTGTTTTTATTACTCCGTAACAAATTCCAGGAATCGGGTATTTATCATATTACTGCAGTTAAAACACCAGTTTTTCCTCTATTTTATAAGGCTCTGTTCCCATTACGGGTAGGTAAGAAAACTATTTTTCCCAGAAAGTTTTTACAGACCGCTTTTAATTTTTGACTTTTTGTCAAAAATTAAAAGCGTTACTGAAAAAGGTTTTCCGGCTTCGTTGAACTACGCCGTGACAAGGGGAAAAGGGGACTTCAGTTTTCGGTTCTCGCAGCTAGTTACAGCTGCGAGTTATTCCGAAGCCGACGTTTCGGCCCGCCCCAACTCCCTCAACCTTTTTGCCGAACTTTAGCGGGAACAGCATAAGAAATATTACTCTGCTTTGGAGTCTATAAAGTACATTTTTATCGGCGGAAAGCCGTTGAATTCACAGGAGGCATAACTTGCCGTATATGCTCCGCAGCTGAACCAGTAGATTTTATCGCCCGGTTTGATATAGGCGGGCAGGGGATTGCGGAAATATTCGTACATAATATCCTGACTGTCGCAGGTGGGGCCGGCGATGATGAAGTCTTCACAATCCTCTCCGCGGGCTTCTGAATAAATGGGATATTTGATGGATTCATCCCAGGTTTCCGCAAGGCCGTTGAATTTTCCGGCATCAATATAAAGCCACTTGTCAACACCGGTGGAGGATTTTTGACTGATAAGCACCACTTCAGAGACCAGGATCCCCGCTTCTCCCACCAGGGAACGGCCCGGCTCAAGAATGATTTCTGGCAGATCGTCCCCGAAGTCTTCGTTGAGGTAACGGGTGATCTCGTTGGCATAGACACTCATTTCGTTGGTCTTGCTGATATATTTGGCAGGGAAGCCGCCACCCATATTGATAAGGTTGAGCTTGATCCCCTCGCTTTCCATATAGTCATAGATGTAACGCACTTTGGCAATGGCTGAGTCCCAGGAACCGATTTCACGCTGCTGGGAACCAACGTGAAAGGAAATTCCGCAAGGCTGCAGCCCCAGATCTTTGGCCAATACCAGCAAATCAATGGCCATATCAGGGTGACAGCCGAATTTCCGGGAAAGCGGCCAGTCTGCTGTTTCGCTGCCTTCACACAGGATACGGCAGAAAACACGGGAACCCGGAGCGTATTTTGCCAAATGACGTAAATCCGCTTCACTGTCAGTGGCAAAAAGCCGGACCCCTTTTTCGTAGAAATATTTGATGTCTGAGATCTTTTTGATGGTATTGCCGTAACTGATTTTTTCTGGATCTATGTCAAGGGACAAGGCCCGGTCAAGTTCATATCTTGAGGCAATGTCAAAACAGGAGCCCAGATCCCGGAGCAAAGTCAGAACTTCCGGGGCGGGGTTGGCCTTCATTGCATAATAGACCTTGGCAAAAGGAAAAAATTCACGCAATTCCTGGTATTTGCTGCGGATTATATCCAGATTCACTACGACAAAAGGCGTGTCGTGCTTGGCAGATTCTGCTTTGAACAGCTGCCACTCTTCTTTTGAGTAGTAATCAGAAACGTTTATTTTCATAGCCCCGTCCTCCCTTGCTGCGGAAAACTTGAAAAAAAGAACTCTTCTTCCGGCACGCTGCACAAAAGAAGGTCTGGCACTTAAAGTAATGCACGAATGAATTATTACAAGGTCTTTTTTTAAAAAACTTTGATTTTTTTTGTAAGTATAATGAAAAAACAGGAAAAAAAGCAAAATTTACAATAACAGAACTTGAAAAGACAGCTTTCAATGCTATATTATTAAATGTGATTATTGAAATTAAACAAAACTAAAAATACAAGGCAGGAAAAACAATGAAAAAAGACATCCATCCCACCTACGGCGATGCCATCGTGACCTGTGCTTGCGGCGAAGTGTGGCACATCAAGTCCACCCGTCCTGAGTACAAAGTCGGTATCTGTGCCAAGTGCCACCCCTTCTTCACCGGTAAGCAGAAATTTGTTGATACTGCCGGTCGTATCGACAAGTTCAATCGTCGTTACAAGAAGGCCTGAGCCGTCTGCTCAGAGTGAATATAAAAAGCCGCCGGATTTATTCCTGGCGGTTTTTTTGTGACAATTTTACAAAGAGTTCAAGATGCAGCCGGAAGATATCAAAAATCATATAGAGCGTTTGAGGATCCGTGAACAGGAATTGGCAGCTGCTTTGGCAGACCCCGGGATTTATGCAAAACAGGATGAGTGCCGCAGACTGGGAAGCGAACAACGGAAACTTGAAAGTTTATTCGCAGATTTTTCCTGTTGGGAAAATTCTCTGCGGCAAATCAGTGACAACCGTTCTGCTCTTGCCAGAGAGAACGATTCTGAGATGCGTGCCCTGCTTGAACTCGATATTGAAGAGTTGGAAAAGCTCTCTGCTGCACTGGAAGAAAAAGTCCAGTTGGCACTTATTCCCCCTGAACCTAATGATTCAAAAAATATCATCGTCGAAATAAAACCTGCCGCAGGCGGAGATGAGGCCGCTCTTTTTGCTTCTGAACTCTACCGTGCCTATATGCACTTTGCTGAACAGGAAGGGTGGAAGGTTGAGATACTTGACCACTCCGCAACGGATCTCGGAGGGGTGAAAGATGTTTCTTTTTCCATTTCAGGTTCAGATGTTTTCAGTTTGATGAAGTATGAGTCAGGCGTCCACAGGGTGCAGCGGATCCCCACGACTGAAGCAGGCGGCCGTATCCATACTTCGACCGTGACTGTTTCCGTAATGCCTGAGGCGGAAGCTGTGGAACTTGATCTTAACCCTGAAGACTTGCGTTTTGATGTTTTCCGTTCCAGCGGGGCAGGGGGACAGCACGTCAATACCACGGACTCCGCCGTGCGGGTCACTCATATCCCGAGCGGTGTCTCAGTTGCCAGTCAGCAGGAAAAATCCCAGCACCGCAATAAAGAGATCGCTTTGCGTATCCTCTATGCCAGACTTCTGGAACATAAACAGCAGACTGAAGCTGCAAAACAGGCGGCGGACAAGCGTTCTCAAGTGGGGACTGGCGACCGCAGTGAACGGATCAGAACCTACAATTTTCCTCAAAACAGGGTGACAGATCACCGGTTCAATGTCTCAAGCTACGATTTGCCCAAAGTGATGGAAGGCGAGTTCCGTCTGGTGCTCAATCCCATATTGAAGCAGGTGTGTGAAGCACGTTTGGAAGAACTCCGGCAGGCGTGACGGAAAAATTTTTCTTTTACCGCAGTTCAGACAGATTCAAAGGTTTGAACTGCTTTTGTTTTTTCTGCCGGGATCCCGGATCGACGGAAAGATATTTCAGTCGGGTGAATTCAAAGTCGTGGGGCAAAAAATTTTCCAGCCACGGATTCAGCAATTGATAGGAAACAGGATAGCCTTCAAAGATCCACGCTGCACCATCTGCTGCGAGGGCAGCCGCTTTTTGGCAGAGCTTTTCCCGTTCCGGTGTGTCGGGCATTGCGATAATTTTTTCATAAAGGCGGTCAAATTCAACTGATGAAAAGCCTGTTCTGTTGCAACTGCCGGCATTGCCTGAATAAAAGAGCTGCAAAAAGTTTTCTGCATCGGGGTAATCTCCCGTCCAGGAAAGACGGAAAAGCTGCATCCGGTTCCGGCGCAGACGGTCAAAGAAACGGGGTTTGAAGTTGAAAACACATTCAAGTTCAATTCCGAGAGCTTTGAATTCTTTTTGAGTTAATTCGGCAATTTGACGGTGTGAAGTTGTGTCGCCTGACTGGTCAAAGGTCAAATGAAGTGCTTTGCCTGTGGCGGGATCTGTGCCGCCGGGGAATCCAGCTTCAGCAAGAAGTTTTTTGGCCTTTTCAAGATCATCCTTGCTCCAGGGATTGACAAATTTTTCATCGTGTCCCGCCACTCCGGGGGGAATGGGGGTGTGAGCACGGAGCAACTGATGATTTGAGTGGATGATCCTTGTTTGCACATTGTAGGCAAGACTCAAGGCTTGTCTGAGTTTTTTGTTTTTTCCAAGGAGAGGATCATTGCAGTTGAAGCCGATGTAACGCACTTCAAAAGAGGGGGTACGCAGCAGTCGGATATTTCTTGCTCTGAGAGCCCGGGGAAGTTCTCCCCCTGCCACAAGGTCGGCATCATCCTTGCCAATGGCATTAAAGTCGATCTTGCCCTGCAAAAAGAGCAGCCACGCTGTGACAGGTTGTTTGACTGTATAAAGTACGATCTCATCAGCCAGGGGAAGGGGGCGTTTTCTGTCTGATACATTGGCAGCCTTTGGGAAAAATTCCTTTCTGAAACGGGGATTCCGCACTAAATGAAGTTTGTAATCCCGGTGGTGACTTTTGACCATAAAGGGGCCGGAACTGACCGGAAAGTCACCGAACCTTTTTTTGAAATGTTCTTCCGCCTGCCGGGAGACAACAGCTGTACTCGGCATAGCAAGCAGATAGAGAAATCGGGGCTGCGGTGCTGTAAAGCGAAGCGTGAATTCCAGATCATTGTGTTTGATCATACCCTTAACAGCCAGATCATAGGGCGAAAAATCATCAGGAGTTGCTTTGATTGCTGCCTTGCGGAAATGTTCCATTCCAACGATCTTGTCCCGCAATATCCAGTAGAGAGGGCTGTTTTTCCGCGGATCGCAAAGGCGTTTCAGGGAAAAAAGAACATCGTCAGCAGTGATTTTGGCCCGCTGCTTTTCATTTTTGAAAAGAGGATGAGGTGCAAAATAGAGATCATCACGCAACTTGAAACGGCAGGAACGGAAATCTTTGGAAAAACGGGGCATTTCCGCAAGTAGTGAGGGCTTGAGGGTATAAGGGCGTTTTACATAGTCATATTGCACCAGCGTGTCAAAAAGAGCTCCGATGATGTTGAATGACCCCAAGTCGTCAGCCAGTACCGGGTCAAAACTTTTGACCTTGCCCCCTTGGGCAGAATAAATGATCCGCGGCATTTCCCCGGTCAGAGAAAATGCCGCAAAGATCGCAGCAGCAAAGCAGACAAGACGCATCAGAGAACTTTCTTGAAACGTTCCAGATGACGCATAAAACCGGCATTGACAGTTGCATCAGGATTGTAGCGGACAACTTCAAAGGAGTTCCGCACCACCTGGCGGGCTTCGGCAATGCCTGAAATTTCTCCGGCGGCAATGGCCTGTCCCAAAAGGTTGCCGATAGCTGTGGCTTCCACAGGGCCGGCTACAACGGGAATATTCAGGGCGTCAGCGGTCAGCTGCATCAGCAGCCGGTCTTTGGTGCCGCCGCCAACGATATTCAGGCAGCTGTAAGAGTCTTTGCGGACAGCTGCAAGTGTTTCCAGCTTGCATTTGAAATACAATGCCAGAGAATCATAGATCGCTCTGACGATCTCTGTGTCGCAGTCGGGACGGCCCTGGCCGGTGCGTTCACAGAAGTCGGCGATACGGGCGGGCATATCTCCGGGAGTGGCAAATCCGGCGTCGTTAGGGTTGATGAAATAGGCACAGAATTCAGCATCGAGGGCCATATTTTCCATATCGGCGAAGGAGAGGTTTTTCCCCGCTTCATTCCACACTCTGCGGGTTTCCTGAAAGAGCCAGCTGCCCATAATATTGGTGAGAAATCTGGTTGTGCCGCCTACGCCGCCTTCATTGGTAAAGCCGTTCTTTTCTGCTTCAGCGGTCAGTTCAGGTTTGGCAAGTTCAGCTCCCAGCAGGGCCCAGGTTCCGGCACTGATATAGGCCCAGGAGCCGCTTTCGGGGGCGGGGACTGCCAGTACGGCACTGGCGGTATCGTGAGAACCCACTTTGTAAATAGGCAGTGCGGGGGCGTTCAGCTCTTTCTGAAGAGGCTCGCTCAGCTTGCCGTCTGCGGTGCAGCTGGGGACAACCGGCGGGAAAACAGTACGGGGCAGACCCAGTTTGTCGATGATCTCCCAGCACCAGGAGCCGGTGGCGTGATCCAGCAGATTGGTGGTGGAAACGTGGGAATATTCAGCAGAAAAGTCGCCGCCCAATCCCAGAGCCAGGGCATCGGGGATATTGAGGAAGCAGCTGTTTTCAAAATCTTCCGGATGTTCCAGAAAGTGTGCATAAAGCTGATAAATGGTATTCAGAGTCATACACTGGATGCCGGTGAGCTTGTAAAGTTCTTCCTGAGGAATGATTTTCCAGAGTTTTTCTGCCGCTGCCACGGTACGGGGATCGCGGTAATTGTAGGGCAAACGGACAAGTTCCGGGGGATTGCCCCGGAAAAAGGCGTAGTCAACGCCCCAGGTGTCGATGGCGATACCTTCAAGACGGGGGGCGGCGGCGAGGGCCTTTTTGAGCCCGGTTTTGAGTTCATTCAGCAAAGCAGGATAGTCCCAGTAAAAAGAACCGTCCTTTTCCAGAGGTCCGTTGGGGAAACGGTGGATTTCCTGAAGTTCCAGTTTCCCGTTTTTCAAAGAACCGAGAATTCCTCTGCCGCTGGAGGCTCCGAGATCAAAGGCAAGATAAGTACCCATAAAAATTTTTTCCTCTCAAAAAAGTGTGTTGTGTAATGTACTTTGTCATACTTTAGCACAAAGAAGCGTTTTTTTCCAGTCCATAAAGCGAAAAAGTCTGCTATTTGCTTGACTAAAGGCTTTTTCGGGTGTATTTTATTGAGATGACAATGAAAGTCTTGATTTTAACGAAAGGATTTTTATCTTATGGAAAAACTTATGCTTGGAATCCCCAAGGGGAGTCTGGAACAATCCACAGTGGATCTTTTTGCCAAAGCAGGTTACAAGATCCAGATCAGCTCACGCTCCTATTATCCTTCCATTGACGATCCTGAAATCGAATGTCTCCTCATCCGTGCTCAGGAAATGTCCCGCTACGTTGAAGAAGGGATCATTGATTGCGGGCTTACCGGTTACGACTGGATCAGAGAAAATAATTCCGATGTCCACGAAGCGGCCGAATTGGTCTATGGAAAGGTCGGTACCAATCCCCTGCGTTGGGTGCTGGCTGTGCCCAATGATTCTCCCATTCAGTCCGTCAAGGATCTGGAAGGCAAACGCATTTCCACCGAAGCTGTCGGTATGACCCAGCGTTATCTGGCTGAAAACGGTGTGACTGCCAAGGTCGAATTTTCCTGGGGGGCCACTGAGGTGAAGCCTCCCCGTCTGGCTGATGCCATTGTCGAGATCACTGAAACCGGTTCATCTCTGCGTGCCAATAATTTGAGGATCGTTGATACCCTGTGCATTTCCACGACCCGTTTCATTGCCAATCACAATGCGATGAAGTCTGATTTCAAACGCCGCAAGATCGAAAACCTTGCTATGCTTCTGCAAGGGGTTATGCTTGCCAAAGGCAAATGCGGTCTGATGCTCAATGCTCCCAAATCCCAGCTGGAGGCCGTTCTTGCTCTGCTGCCCGCTCTGGAAAAACCCACCGTTTCTCCCCTGTCTGACCCCGAATGGGTCGCTGTGAACACCATTGTTCCTGAACAGGTCGGCCGTGAGCTTATTCCTGAACTCAAGCGTGCCGGAGCCAAGGGAATTGTGGAATTCCCCCTCAACAAGATCATTGAATAACTTTAACGATAAAGGATACAAAAATGTTGAAACTTGATTTTGAAAAATGCGGCGGTCTGATCCCTGCCATCGCTCAGGATTGGAAGACCAACGAAGTTCTGATGCTTGCTTACATCAATGAAGAATCCTGGAACGAGACCCTCAAAACCGGACACGGCGTTTATTTTTCACGTTCCCGTCAGAAATTGTGGCACAAGGGCGAAAGCTCCGGTAACGTGCAGATCGTTCACGAGATCCTTGTTGACTGTGACGAAGATACTGTGATCTTTAAGGTGGAACAGATCGGCGGCGCTGCCTGCCATACCGGCCACGCCAGCTGCTTTTTCCGCAAGCTGAATGAGGACGGTTCTCTGACTGAACTCGGCGAACAGCTCTTTGATCCCGAGCAGGTTTACGGCAAAGGACACAAGTAATTTTATTGCTTGTGTAAGCGAAAAAGGCTCCGTTTGTTTTCTTCTTGCCGGAACGTCGCCGGAAAAGGAGTGACAGAAGGAGCTTTTTTGTTGCACCATAAAACGAAAATTACAGGATTGAACTTTATTATGCAGAAAATAGCTCTTGATTCTCTGGCTTTTTTCAGAGGATGCGTTACTCCGGGATGCCGTATGAGTGAGGATCTTTTGAACTTTTACAATGATTGTGAAGCCCGGGTAGTGCGTGCAAAGTCAGCAAGCGGTGTGCAGATAGCTTTTGTTACCGATGCTGTTGAAATGGAGTATTCCGTAGCTTTCGGAGCTCCCGCCCGCCGCATTTACACTTCAGATATTACTATAAACGGCGAAAACACCACTGTTGAAGGGGAGGGACCTCATAAATTCACAATGGCTCCCGGTGAAAAGCATATCGTGATCCAGCTGCCTCACCTGGTGGTGATCGAAGAGATCTCTCTTGCTGTCAATGAGGGGGCAGTTGTCAAAGAAGCTCCCCGCCGGGCGAAAAAACTTCTCTTTTGCGGAGATTCCATATTGCAGGGGATGACCTGTACCGCTCCCGGAAAGGCGGTGGGAGCTCTGCTGGCTGAAAAACTGGGTATGGAACTGCACAACACCTCTGTGGGCGGTGCGGAAATGCGTTTTGAAGCGGTTGAAGCAACTCTGGCTCTGGGGGGAGATGTTATTGTGGTGGGATTCGGGATCAATGATACTTTCCACCAAGTGCCTTATGAGCTGTTCCGGGAACGGACTGCCAGGGTGCTTCAGCTGCTTGCCGGATTTTCTGGTAAAGCCTTTATTGTGGTGCCTATTCCGAATATGAAGGTCGATAACGCCCTCTATGAAAGTTACTGCAATATTATCCGGGAGGAACATAAAAAGAATCCCGCAGCTGTGCTGATCGAAGGAGCTTCCTTCTATCCCGCCCGGGATGAACTTTTTGTCGATGCGACCCATCCCAATGATGAGGGAATGAAAATTTACGCAGACGGCCTTGAAAAAATCATTGCTCCTGCCTTGAGCTGAATTCTGACTGCTCATATTGTCCCCTGCAGAAATTTTTTCTGCCGGGGGATTTTTTTTGTGCAATAAAAAAGCCGCACTTTGTATTTCGTGCGGCGTCCAATAAACCAATTCAGATCTCAAAGATCACCAGATCTGCATTGACGATGGATCCGGGGATCTGTGCCACGGGTTTCATACCGGCTTTTTCAAGGGCTTCAAGCTGGAGTGAAAAGTTGGAGGCAAGATACATAAGGATCGGTTCGCCGGGGAAGAGTTTGCGGAATTCTGCGGCTGTGAACTCAAGCAGTTCTTTTACATCTCCGGTATTGTCCGGATAAACGGTGAAGTTCAGACAGTTTCTTCCAAAGGCTTTGACGGCATAGGCATAAGCCACCACTGTGCCGTTGGCATTTTCTGCCACGGCAGTGACGGCATTGCCGATCTTGTGATCCTGCCAAGCGACCCGGTATTCAGAAACGTAGGCATCAGGCCCGGCTGTCCCCCTGGGCTTGCCCCGCATAGCTGCCGTATGGACAAGGAACTTGTCGCAGTCAAATTGATCTCCGGGAGTCCCAAGACGGACTTTGGCCACAGGAGAACCGTCAAAGCAGATTTTTTCCAGATCCCTGAAGTGAGAACCGTATTTGGGATTGATAATGTGCATCATACCTGTTTCTCCGCCGTAGGTCATCTGGAATCCGACTTTCCGGTAAGCGGCTGCGGCAAACTGGTTTCCTGTGCCGCAGCAAAGGAGTTTTGCCGGGGAAGCCATAAAGTCTCTGATGCAGAAGAAAAGCAGTTCATTCATCAGTCCCAGACGGCGGAATTCCGGTTCAGTATAAACGTTTCCGAAGTTGCCGAAGCCGGAGGTGGGGGAATAGGCAAACCAGACACGGGCGGCGAAAGTTCCGTCAACTTCAGCCACATACAAATGGTCAACAGCTCCTTCACCGTCAAAGGCGGTACGGTAGTAAAGACGCCAGTAGTTCTGATCGTGGACAAACTTTCTGTAACTGTCGAAACCGATAGAGGATATAACGTAACGGATCAGCCGTTCCGGCACAGGCTCGGTATCAGGGGTGATCTGGCGGTAGATCCGTAAACTGCGGCCGTCAGCCAATTGGGATTCTTTTAAAAGTTCCATTATTGTATTTCCTTTAATATGTGGATTGTTATTTCCTTTTGAATAATGTATCACACAAAAATAAAAAAATCCACCTGAAAAAGAGTTTTCAGGCGGATTAATTATGAAAAACTTTTACCATTTATTGTGGCCGAAAGAAATAGGCTGCCAGAATGTCGAGTAAACGGCCCCTGCCTTCTTGCTGGAACCGGTCTTTTCTTTAGAGGGAACTGTGTTGCGATCAAGCAGGGCAATGTGGCCGTCATAGAAAAAGAAGGAGCCTTTGGCACTCCCTACGGAAACTTGCTGTCTCCCTTTTTCGTTGTCAGAAGGATTGGGGTTGTTGTGGGGAAAAGAGGGGAAATAGTACTCATCCTCGTCGGGAGCAGCCGCAGTAGAGGTGAGATAGAAACCGCCGAAAGGACTTTCGCCGCCCGCCATAGAACGGGAAGGAAAACGAACCTTGGTTACTTTACAGGGAACGTCCCTCCAATTCATTCCAATACCGCTTGCTATTACATCTCCTGATTTGGAGGCAAGCAATTCACGCATTGTTCCTTCCCTGGCGGGACAGAAAAGAAGGTGTTTATATACTTTGCCGGTGTCTTCATCTCTGGCAAAACCGCCGAGGCCATAGCCGGCTTTGTATTTGTTGGTTTCGAGCGTTCCAAGATAAGGTGCAAACATACCGGTAGAGGCACCGGCAACGTGATTGCTTGAAAATGCTGCAAGATTCCACTTCCTTGATGATGTGGAGTGTTTACTGCCATTCCAGAGTTTAGGAGCGATATCTGCATTGTCGGCGACATAGAGCCCCCAAGCCTTGGCCATAGTTCCCATATTGTTGAGACAGGCTGTTGCGTGAGCTCTGGCTTTTGCTTTTTGGAGTGCCGGAAGCAGCATAGCGGCGAGAATAGCGATAATGGCAATAACGACAAGAAGTTCGATCAAGGTGAAAGGAGCCGGGGAAGGAAGGGAACCCTTTTTGAAAAAAGGTTCTCCCTTCCTCCCCCGGACCCCATCCATCCTTGCCAAAAACTTTTGGTGGATTGCCGTTTTTGCATCCGCAAAACCGACAATCCCGCATTTTGAAGAATTGCAACGGCAAGAACCAAGGCAAGAGGCAATTTTTCGCAAGATATAAACACATATTTGACAAGTTTTGCTTACAAGCAGTTCTATAAGGGTAAAAAAGAGGAAATCGCATTGTGTTTTTTCAAAGAGAGAGGTTGCTTTGATTTTCATTGTTGATCTTTCCAATATTTTTAATGGTGGATGTTACGACAGAAAGACAATATTGTCTGTTCCAGATCAGAATAAAGCTGCCGGGGTGAACTCCCGGGGATCCAGAGGGCGTGGCCCTCGTTGTCCCGGTTGAAGTCGTAAAGATAAAGAGTTAAATTTCCCTTGTTCTGTCTGAGAGTTTCTGCAAATTTCTGACAGGATTCCAACGGAACGACTGTATCTCTGAGAAAATGGGTGCATAAGACAGGAGGGGCTCCCTCATAAAAATACTCTGAGGGATTGATTTTTTTCAATTCTTCAGGGGAAGGGGGGTGGCCCAATAAGTTCCGGTAACGCCCGGGGAAAAGAGCGGAATCCGGAAATACATCGTCGATCCCGGAAAGGGAAATAATGCCTGCCACACTTCCTTTGGGAGCGGAAAATCCTGTTATCAAAGCATAATGCCCCCCGGAAGATGCTCCGGCGACAAAGAGATGGTCAGGATCAAGGTTGAAACGCTTTCGGCCTTCGCTTTTGAGATATTCAAGAGCCTCCCGGCAATCATTGATGCCGCACGGCCAGGGGTGTTCCGGTGCCAGACGGTAATCTATGTTGAAAACAACAAAACCTGCTTGACACAACATTTGTGCTGCTCCTGCCATTGCTGAGCGGTCCATAGAGCTCCAGGCCCCGCCGTGGATCAGCAACACCGAGGCATATCCACCCGGGGGAGGAAACGAGGCAGGCAGATAAAAATCTCCTTTTCTTCCTGAAGCATATTCCACTTCGGTAATCATCGTTCTTGCTTCCCTGTGCCGAAGACGTTTTTAACTGCTTGAAGATAGGCGTATCCGTAATCGGTGTCGGGTTCCAGATAAGCTCCTTCAGTCCATTCGTTCCAACAGGCGAGCAGAAGCATATTGCCTTTGAAAATTTTATTGTTGTATTCCTGTTTCCAGTGTTCAAGAGCCGCTTCAAAGCGGTCAGGTGTGAAATTGACAACGATGGGACAGAATGGATAACCTCTGCGTTCATACATATCTGACTGGACGGTACGGGGCGAGGAGTCCCAGCCCGTTGAAACAGAGGGGTAATAGACTCCTTTGAATTCCTGACATTTTCTTTGACGCAAAGCCTGATTGTTTTGAGTCCAGGTTTCTGCCTCAAGTTCAGGGAATCCATCTCCCAGAAGCTCCCAGGTGTATTCGCTGATGGAGTCGAAGCCCACTTTTTTCATTCGGGCTTCATATTGTTCATAAGCTCCATCGTTTTTGTCGTAGTTGTCACATTTCGCATTGAGATTGAGTTCGCCCAGACCGGCTGCTTTGACCTTGTTGCGGAATTCCCGGAAAAGTTCGGCCGCGGCGGCATCCCCTCCCAGAGATTCGATCATTCTCAGGGGACGGAATATACTGAAATAAAGTCCTCCGTCAACACGCAGATAGTTCGGGCGTGAAAAATATTTTTCAATGTAAATGTCACACTCTCTGCGGAATGTTTCAGGGGTGATGTCATCACCGATCCAGTTGATTTCGGCAGGTTTCCAGTAGCTCCCCGGATGGGCATAAACAGGATTGTGGTTGCACCACATCATTGCGAACTTTATATCCTGACTGTTGGCGGCTTTCAGAAATCCGTCATTGAGACAGCGTTCACGGTAGGTGCCGTCATTGAAAGAGTACCAGTCAAAGATAAAAGCATCAATGCCGTGATTGACGGCGGCAGTGATTTTCAAGGCCATAACTTCAGGCTTTGATTCATCAAGATACCCCCACAAGGGGACTTTGGGTTGACGGTGGCCGGGGAATCGGGGAGTAGCGTGCTGTACAACACGCCATTCGTTCCATCCTTTGCCGTGGAGCTCTTCGATACGGGGATCGCAGTGCCAATTGGGAAAATAGTAGGCTGCAACAAAGGGGCGGTGATTCATTTTCAGCAAATCCTTTCTCTTAAGTGTCTGGAATCTTAATTTAGCGGAACAGCTGATAATTTGCTTGGACGAAAAAAAGGAGAAAGAATTTTTTGCGGTAAAATCGTAATATTATCCAAATTTTCTTCTGTATTCACCGGGGTTGAAAGAATAGTTCTTTTTGAATGCCCGGTAAAAATAACTCAAATCGTTGAAGCCGCATTCAAGGGCAATGACAGATATTTTCAGATCACTTTGAGTCAGCAGAGCAAGGGCTTGTTTCAAACGGATCTCATTCAGGACTGTGATGAGATTTTTGCCTGTAACTTTTTTGTAAAGAGAACAGAGATGATTTGGGGTCAAATGGACTTTTTCAGCCAGAAGATCAATGGAAAGAGCGTGTTTATAGTTCTTTTCAAGAAAATAGGTCACATAATCCGCCACTTGTTCCTGAGAACTTTTGTGGGCCATTTTTTCACTGCCTCTCTGCATCAGGATCAACAGCTCCAGAAGTTGAGCTTTCAAAAAAATGTGGTGATTTGTCCGCCGGGCCTTGTATTCCCGTTTCATCTCTCCAATCAGAGAAGTGATCTTGGGATTTGTATCCTGAAGGTAGAAGGCAAAAGAGCTTTTTTGCTTAAAAGAATCGGAAAATATGTCAAAGAAACGGAAGTTGTCCCGCAAGGATTCCAATTCATTGCCCAAAAAAGAAAGATCAAAAAGGACATTGTCGATTTCAAGTTCCTCAGAGAGGATCTCAAAGGTCGTTACTGCTGCCGGATGTACAAGAATGACACTTCCTTCGTGAACCGGGAAAGGGGTATCTTCGACCAGTATCCGGCCGTGTCCTTTCAACACCCGGGTGATTTTCCAGAATTCCCGGGTGAATCTCTGTTCTTCAAGGCAATCTTCAGGGGTATGGATTGCATAGGTAACGGCAAAATGGAACTCCTGAAGAAAAAAATCTGCCGAGCGGAACGTTTTTAACTTCTGTATCATTCAACATCCTTTGAAATATTCAGTTTCCGAGTACCCTTTTTTGAAATATAACCCTTGAATGGAAAAATTGCAAGAATATTTTAGGGAAGGGAGAGGAAGTCCTGTAAAAAATTAACTGTATTATATAGAAAAAATTTACTCTTTTCTTGAAAAAAAACAGCGATATGCTATATTATATTTCAAGTTTTTTTCAGATATCTGATTGCCGGATGAAAATTTTTGTTTACAGGTGCTGAAGTTTATGGAAAAAGCGCTGTTCCCGACAAAGGTCGGTAAAAAGGTTGAGGGAGTTGGGGCGGGCCGAAACGTCGGCTTCGGAATAACTCGCAGCTGTAACTAGCTGCGAGAATCGAAAACTGAAGTTCCCTTTTCTCCTTGTCACGGCGTAGTTCAACGAAGCCGGAAAACCTTTTTCAGTAACGCTTTTAATTTTTGAATGCTCAAAAATAAAAAGGGGGCTGTAAAAACTTTTAGGAAAAGAATAGTTTTCTTACCTACCCATATTGGGAACAGAACGATGGAAAAAAGAGTGAAAAAGGGGGCGTGAATGCTTTTTAATTCGTTGACGTTTTTGATTTTTTTACCGGTTGTATTCTGTCTTTACTGGTTTGTTTTCCGGGGAAAAAAATGGCAGAATTTACTGATGCTTGTTTGCAGTTATTTTTTTTACGGATACTGGAACTGGCGTTTTCTCATTCTTATTTTTATCAGTTCTCTGCTGGCATTTTCTATGGGGCTGTTGGATGCCTGGTCCCGGCAGAACAGCAACAGGAAAATTTTTTGGAGTCCGAAATGTTCTCTGTGGACCAGCATTATTGGAAATCTGGGAATACTTCTTGCTTTTAAATATTATAATTTTTTCTATGTGCAGTTTTCCGAATTGCTGCACTTGGCAAATATTTCTCTCCCGCCGTCGACAATCAAACTTCTGCTTCCGGTTGGAATCAGCTTTTATACATTTCAAACCTTGAGTTACAATATAGATGTCTTCCGCGGAACGATCAAACCCTGTAAAGATATTATTGCCTTTTTTACTTTTATCAGCTATTTTCCGCAGTTGGTGGCAGGTCCCATCGAAAGAGCAAGTAATCTGCTTCCGCAGTTTCTGAATAAACGGACATTTAATTTTGAAGATGCTCAGGCAGGATGCCGTCAGGCCCTCTGGGGATTTTTTAAGAAATGTGTGGTCGCGGATAATTGTGCGATCATTGCCAATACCACGCTTGCGAATGCTTCTGATCCGGTTGCTGTGTGGTTGGGGATGTTCTGCTTCTCGTTGCAAATATATTGTGATTTTTCCGGGTATTCTGATATTGCGATTGGTGTGTCAAAATTGTTCGGAATAAAATTGATGAACAACTTTTCCTTTCCGTATTTTTCCAGAAATATCGGTGAATTCTGGAGGCGGTGGCATATTTCACTTAATACCTGGTTCCGTGATTATGTGTACATTCCCCTCGGCGGCAGCCGCTGCGGAATGAAAAAGCAGATTCGCAACACCTATGTAATTTTTCTGCTTTCAGGTCTTTGGCACGGAGCCAATTGGACCTTCCTTGCCTGGGGAGGAATTCACGCCACCTGTTTCCTGCCTGGAATATTGACTCGTTCAAACAGAAAATATTTGAATATTACAGCTGCAGATACACTGTTGCCCTCTTGGAGCGATGGATTGAAAATAGTGAGAACTTTTTTGATCGTTATGCTTTGCTGGGTGTTTTTCCGTGCCGAAAATATTACTCAGGCATTTGAATGGCTGAAGATGATGTTTGCCGGATGGGGACATCTGACAGATATAGGTTCTGCCTGGAAAACGTGCAAAAATGAAGTGGCACTGCTCCCCTTTATTTTTGCTGTGCTGCTGATCGTGGAATGGATAAACCGGCATCACGAATATGGCCTTGCCTGTCTGCCGGAAAATAGAGTTCTGCGTTGCTTTATTTACTGGGGTTTGATTCTCTGTTGTCTGTTTTTGCGTGGACAGCAGCAGACATTCATTTATTTTCAATTTTGAACAGAGGTTGCTGTGAAACGTTTTATATTGCATTTGTCAGTTATCCTGATTCCCGTTATTCTCCTTTTGGCAGGGTGGGAAATTCTGATGCGAAAGGGACCTCACGCATTCCGGTACAAACGGGATGTCGTTATGGAAAATTGCCGGAAAAACGGAAGATTTCTGGTGTTGGGCAGCTCTCATTCGTATTACGGGGTAAAAACAGATTGCCTTCCAGGTGCTTATAATCTTTCTTTTGTCAGTCAGAATTTAATGCAGGACAGAGTTATATTTGAAACTTTTTTGGCAAAACCTCAGAAATTGGAATATGTTGTGGTGCCTGTTTCTGTTTTCTCATTCTTTGAAAATACAGAAAAAGTGCCGGCGTGGCGGCGGGGAGCCTATGTGAGGTATTGGGGCTTCCCGGAAAAAAATTTCCTGGAAAAATTCTTTATTTTTGACAATATGCCTCACCAGTTGAGGCAATATATAAAATTACAGAAAAAGATAAGACGCAAGGGAGCGTGTGCTGTCTTTAATCTCAGTCCCACCGGTTGGGGAGAGGATCAGCCGGTGCTGCCGAGAAATAAAGGATTCCAGATCGCTGCCCGAAAAGCAGCAAGGCGTCACCTGGCAGGAAATCTGAACAATATTACCTGTTTTTACGAACTGAAAAAAATCATTTCTCTCGCACAGAATAACAATATCAAGGTGATTTTATTTACTCCTCCTGCCTTGCCTTGCTATTGGAAAAATATTTCCCGCAAACAGGAACGGAAAATGCGGGAACTTATTGCTCAACTGAAAGAAGAACCCGGCGTGTTTTATATTGATCTGATGAGGTCTGGATATTTTAAGGACAAGGATTTTGGTGATGCGGATCATTTGGCAGAGAAAGGGGCGGAAAAACTTGCCCGATTACTGTATAAGTTTGCCCGCAATTCCGGAAAATAATTCAGGGATCAGCAGCTTCGGACATTGTTCGGCTTGAAACATTATAAGGAATTTTATGTCTGTCAAACTTCTATCTCCGGCAGGGAGCTTTGAATCTCTCAGTGCCGCTCTTGAAAATGGGGCAAATGCTGTCTATTTCGGGGTGGGCAAACTTAATATGCGTTCACGGGGAGCAGTCAATTTTACGGTGGAAGATCTCCCCGAAATAACGCAAAAGTGTCACGCCCGCGGCGTTGAAGTTTGGATGACGCTCAATACTGTGGTCTTTGATGATGAGATCGAACAGGTGAAACTTCTGTGCAATGCTGCAAAAAATGCCGGTGTCGATGCGGTCATTGCCGCCGATACGGCTGTGCTTGAGATCGCAAAAGCTGCAGGATTATCCATTCACCTTTCCGTTCAGGCCAATATCGCCAATTTGGAAGCGGTGCGTTTTTATGCCCGCTATGCTGATGTTATGGTTCTTGCAAGGGAACTTTCTCTGAGTCAGATCGCCGCTGTCTGCAAGGGGATCCGGGAGCAGCATATTACCGGACCTTCCGGGGAGTTGGTGCAGATCGAAGTTTTTGTCCACGGTGCTTTGTGTGTGGCTGTTTCAGGCAAATGTTATATGAGTCTGGCTGTTTTCAACACGTCTGCCAACCGGGGGGATTGTTATCAGGTCTGCCGCAGAGCTTTTACCGTCCGGGATGCGGTCAACGGCAGCGAACTTGAAATAGATAATCATTATGTAATGTCTCCAAAAGATCTCTGCACCATTGAAATTCTGCCAAAACTCCTTGAAGCGGGGGTTTCTGTCCTCAAGATCGAGGGCAGGGGGCGTTCCGCTGATTATGCGGCAGTTGTAACAAAAGTGTACAGAGAGGCTCTTGATTTGTGGCAGAAAAATCTTTCCCCTGATGAAGCTCTCCTTGAGAAATGGAAAAAACGTCTGGGGGAGGTCTTTAACCGGGGATTCTGGCACGGGGGGTATTATTTGGGGGAAAAGTGCGGCGAATGGGCCGCTTCAGCGGAAAATAAAGCCACCCGTAAAAAAGTCCTTTGCGGCAGAGTTGTCAATTATTTTGCCAAACCGAAAGTCGTCCAGGTGCACTTGACAGGAGCGGGCATAAAAAATGGTGATAGATTTCTTATTACCGGGCCCACCACCGGCGCTGTTGAAGGCGTGATAGACTCTTTGCAGATTGACGGTATTCCCGCTGAACAGGCGGAAAAAGGAAGTGAGATCACATTTCCCTTTGATACTGTCGTTCGTAAAAATGATGCTTTTTACATCTTGCAAAACAATGAAAGTTGATTTTTATGAATAATACTTTTTCTTTTCCTGTTATGTCGCCCGGGGATCACAAACTTCTCTGGCAGACGGTTCACCCTGCTTCTGCCGGGGAAAGGGAAATCGACTTGCTGCAAACTTGTGCCGATCATACCACTGCAGCTGAATTTGAAGCCTTTGAATCAGGCTCTCCGGCGGCCGGAAAAAATCCGCTGCTGCACTTCTATGACCGGGCTTTTGAAAAGGTTTTGACCGAAGCTGTTTCCACAACTGTGGAACCGGGACAAATCGTGCTTTGGTATCTCTACAACTCAGGCTACATCATCAAAACCCCCACGGCCTGTTTGGGAGTGGATCTTCACCACCGTATGGCAGAAAAACTTGCTTCGCTGCTGGACTTTGTTATTGTGACCCATAATCACGATGACCATTATAATCTTGCTTTGCTTAATGCAATGACTGAAAAAGGAAAAGCTGTAATCAGCAATTTTTTCCCAAATCCCTTTTACACCAAGAGTTCTGAATGGAGTTACACGATGCCCGGCAGCGTGACACTTCATTGCGGTGAAGCCGATCACAGTAAAGTTTTGCGGAAATTTACGATGCCGGTGGAGATCATTTGTAAAACTGGGGAGGCAGAATGTGTCATTTACACCAGCGGCGATTGCTGTTCCCACGAATTTCTGAACCCCAAAAGCAAGGCTGTTGATCTTTACATCATCCACCCCCGCTGCGGTATGGACCCTGTTAAGGGCGTCCAAAAGGTCAACGCCCGTCTGACTCTTGTTTCACATCTGCTTGAAATGAGCCACGAAATAGACCTTTACCGCTGGCCCTTTGCCTTGGGCAAAGAGGTGGTGGAAAAACTGAAAAAAACAGACCGGGAAGGGTGCTTTCCGGTCTGGGGACAAAAAATCCTGTGGCGTGCTTCAGGAGAACTCTCTTTCAGCTGAATTTTATTCTGCCGCCGGAATTTTCAGAAATCCTGTGTTCCAGGCAGAAAGTTCCGGAAGTATACAGCAGCACTTCTCCCCGTTGTGGAGCAGCTGCACTTTGATAGGCTTTTCTGAGGGAATGAGAAATTCCGCTTCAGTAATATTTGACGGCACTCCCCGCAAAAGAACTTCAAAAGGTCTTTGGCTGCCGATCGTGGGATTCAGCACAGTGACACTCTTGAGTGTGCCTTTTTCAGTTACGCGGGGAACGAATATAAGCTGTACCGGATTGGTTGACCGTACAGGCAATTGTTCCTTTGCCACCCAGTCGGCTGCCAGATTGATCTG
>JAZUPO010000203.1:0-10389 GCA_045605205.1 Victivallaceae bacterium | reverse complement strand
GCTTAAAAATGCCCGGCGGAAATAATCGTTCCGGAACCATACGGCGTTCCATGCCGCCATTCCGCCGGATGATCCGCCGCAAATAAAATGCATATCCGGATTTGAGGACAAGGTTTCACCGGTGATCCGGCAGACTTCAGGGACCAATTCTTCCACCAGAAAGTTTGAAAAATCAGGACCGTATTGATCAAATTCAACTGCCCGCATATTTCTGCTTGTCCCGGTGGGAATGGAGGGATTCAATACGCCGGGCCGGATGAAAACGACGGTACCAAAGGGGATCAATTCTTCCAGCATTAATTGTTTCAGCATTACGGACATAGTTTCAAAAGAATGTTCCAATAATACATACAGCGCAAGTTCCTTTGCTTCTGCATCCGGTTTGACGGTATATATATCAACTTCAAAATAACTGCCGCGTTCAAATTTATTGCCGGTGATGCTGCATTTATTGAACTGTTTTTCGATAATCGTGTTCTGGTCCATAGTTGCCTCTTGTATCTTATTAATAAAAGTATGATCGAGGGAGTTACTCCTCTAAAGGAAGTAATGTAGCATAAAAATTGAAATTTACAAGCTCTTTTTACGCAATCCTGTGCGTTTCGTAAGCCGGATATGCCGGATAGGATAGATTGGCATAAGCACGACCGACAAGGATCATATTGTGTAAATTACGGGGAAATACAAAGAAAAATGATATTTGATTTTATGGTATAATCCGCCGATGAGGCCCTTTTCAGAGAAATTACCTTGCAAGTAACTGTTAATAAATAGTGTAGAAAAAAGACTTTTGAAAGAGGTCGCATTGGACCTGTCTCAAAAGTCTTTACTACTGCCCCCTCAAATTTGAGTAAATTTGATTTTCCAGGCAGCATAGTTTTCTCTGCGGCAGCTCAAATTGATCTGCCAGAGATCGCCCCATACGGAGTTGATTTTCTGATCCGCCCAGTCAACCTTGACGACACTTGCAAGATCAATACCTTCACAGCTCAGCTTGATGTCATTGAGCAGAAGACTGTTTGTTCCAATTTCACCAGGCTCAACCGGGGTATAGAAGGAAATACAAATTTCCTTCTCCCCTTCAAAACGGGCTTCTTCCATCAGCTCTGCTGCACCGTTAGTGCGATCAAAATCAATTTTACGGATGTAAGAAGAAACTTTATTCTCTGGCATAAATGCTCCTGTGAGATCACACACAAGTGTGTCTCCCTGACAATCAAGTTTCACAGCATATTCAAGACCGATCCCCTGAGGCATATCGTCAAACCGGGCGCCGTTGTGCCCTGTGGCATTCAAATTCCACAAGGTGTAACGCTGACCTGAGAAACAGGTCCTGCTATAGATGCCCCGTCCCACATCGATAATAACGGGGCAATTTTTGTTGAACAATGAAAAATGCCCCAGATCCATATGATTGTGGCTCTGTTTGTTGTGTCCGCCTTTGAGACAGCAGACCATACCGTTTCCGGGATTTTCCGGAAACTGCCTTGCGATCCAGATTTGCAGATCGGGCCAGAAATCCACGGCATTGTATACTCTTGGGACACTGGAAGACAAATCCTCTGTAAGGTCAGCAATGGTGTCAAAAATGCTGCCAGTATTTCTGTTGCCGAACCTGAAATCCTTCTGGTCAGGTTCAGGCAGAGCAACAGCGGCAGCGATCATCTGGGGACAGTTGACCATTCTGCCATATTTGGCGAAACATCCCCGGGGGAGCTTCAAAAAGCAGGATTCCGCGTCAGAAAAGCCCATAAACCATTTGCCGCTGAGATTCATACGGGGGATAAACTCCACCATTCTTCTGATTTTGGGATCTTCAAGCCACGACTCCATACCCCCCAGACGACGCTGGAGCACATCGATCCCGTTCATCAGCATCCCCACGGCAACGACCCAATAACAAGGACCTTCGTTGCATCCGCCGTCTTCGGGATAACGGTCTGTAAAACTTTTCATAGGAACTATGTGTTTGGCAAGAAATGCGGCAAGGCGTTCCTTATCATCCTGCCAAACTTCTATGGCGGCGGCGTTGACAGAGTAGCAGCACCAGACGCTCCAGTTGTTTTTTCCCTCGTACCACCAGGAGATCTCTTTTTCGCAAACTTCCAAAACTCTGCGTGTCACTTCAAACCGGATCCGTCTGACAAGAGCACAATACTCTTTTTCCAGTTCGGGTCCGAGAAGCTGCAGCACATCGGTCAGGACTTTGGCAGTTTCAGCGGCAAATAGATCCACCACCCACTCCTCCGGTCCGGGGAGGGGTTCAGTCAGGAACTGATGAGCGGGCAGACACCACACAGGTTCAGAAACGATCTGCCAGAGCATTTCTGCCACATCGTCAAGAAAGCGCCCCTTATATTCAACACACTCCCCCAGAACCAAATCCGTCAGTTGATGGCGGCGGCGGAAATAAGGTGTTTCAAAGTCGATTCTGTTACCTTCACGGAAATATTTCATATAGTCCTTTGCTTTCAGGCAAGGGATCTCTGAAGTTTGTGCAGTTTCAGCAAGGTCAAGCAAAGCACTTTTTTTATCTTCAGACAAGTGCTCCCAAAAGGCTCTTTCTGAAGCTCGTGGAAAGTCATAAACTCTTTCTTTTTCATGCAAACGGCGCAATATTTCTTCTGCTGACATCACTTCCGGCATAGTTACGGTACTCCTCGGTTAAAGCAAACAAGATGTATGGCATTTACTATACCACAAAATCAGGAATATTTCAAACACTATAAGATAAAGATGTTGTAAAAAACGCCCTCCTTCGGGGGGGCGTTCAGAAGAAGCAAACAATTTTTCCGGTCCGCTTTTCAAAAGCGGCTGCCGGAAAAGTTTTTTTCACTCCTTGTTCAATGTATGCTGCAAGACAAAACGGACGATTTTCAAAGGATTATCCAATCCGTGGGGATGATGCCCCCAGCTGGGGCGTTTGCTTTCCATTCTGTTGCGGATAAACATTTCCTCTTCCAGACACTCTTTGTCAAGAGAGCTTTCCAGACTGGTCATATTGGCGACATAACTTTTTGAACTTTTTCCGGTAATTTCTGCCGACACCGGTGATGCGGATGTTTTTCAACCGGTGCAGCTCCTTGTGCCGGAGATGTTACAGGGTGGGCCGTATGAGGTTTCATAAAATTGCATCCCTGAAAAAGAACAAACACAACTGACAGTAAACAGCAAAAACGGCGCATAGATCATCTTCTTAAACTATTGGCTGCCAAAGGGGGGGCAAAAATCATTTTTCTGCAAAATGGCACCAACTGCGATTTTTTAACTATATTCCCTCAAAGAAGAAAATACAAGCAGCTCTGATTTATTTTTGAGAGGCTCCGCAAAGAATAAAAAAGATGATGCCTGATATTTTTTGATTCAGCACTGTTCCCGATAAAGGTCGGAACAAAAGAGGTGAAGGGAGTCGGGACGGTGGAAAAGTCTTTTTGAGGAAAGTTCTTCTTCCCCCGCGCCGCCCCAAACTCCGGGCGGGTTCGGGGGGATCAATTTGGGAGCCTTTGAAAAAAGCCTTCTTCTTGTACCGGGGTGAAGTTACCAGTTGTCCGACGAGTAGTTAGCGATCCAAAAACTTGACTTGTAGTTGGAAACCGTCTCGGTATGATAAGGAATTTTGTTGCGCTCAATGGAAACTGCGTGGCCGTCAAGAAAAAGCACATTGGCACTGCCGGAACCGAATACGATGGGCAATTCAGGTGAGATATTGGTGTTATGAGGACAGGCGATACGCTCATTATTGATGATTTTCGCCGTATAAGCACCCAAACTTCCACCGTCAAAAAAAGGAATTTCTGAAAGATAACTCAATCTTGAAGGCCTTTTTATGTTGGTCGCCTTGTATCCGGGTTTATCGTGAAGTACGGTGGGCGCAAGGTTGAGATTGATTCCCATTCCCCGGGCATAAGCGTGCTTGCTTCCGCCGTTGTTCAGCCCTTCAAGAAAGGTTCTGGGCTGTCGTGAGGGACAGGCAAAACGGTTGGTTTCAAAAGAACCGTTTTTATTTCTGTACCAGCCGCCGATCTGACAGTAGGAACCCGTTGCTCCGCCGATGTAGCTGTAAAGCTGCTTGTTGTTGAACCAATAGGAGCCGCTGGTGTTGCCGGGTTCGAGGGTGCGGTAGGGAATCAAGTAGCCTTTGAAATCGTCGGCATACATCAAAAGCCCCTTTCCCACCTGATTGTGATTGTTGAGACACTTGATGTTCTGCCCCCGGGCCCGGGCCTGCTGCAGAGCAGGAAGAAGCATAGCAGCCAGTATGGCGATGATCGCAATAACGACCAGCAATTCAATCAAAGTAAAAAAAGTTCTCTTCTGCGGTACGGTTCTGTCAGCATCGTTCATAGTATTTCTCCTTGCAATCAGGACAGCAATGAAATAAACTCAAACCTTAATCAACTGAAGATAATATATTGGAAAAAATAAATTTTTACAAGGTATAAATTGTTGCAAACAGGGTAATATTGTTGCATACTGCACTTTCAAGAATTTTTTTGCCTTCCCTGTGAAAACCTTGGATTTTTATCTGCCGCTGCCTTGTAATTCTCCTTTAAGAGCAGTATATTAAATCATTCAGCAACTTTCGGAGAGAATTTATGAAGTCCCGTCCCAAGAACCTTTTGATCACAGAAGAGGTTTCGTTCCGGAAAATTGAAACAAGTGCACTTCCCCTCTGGCTGCAAGTGCGTTCAGCGGGGTACTATCATATCCTGGCATCTTGGAGCGGCGTTCCTGAAAAAAAGGAGTTTGCAGAATTTTTCTGGTGCGCCCGGGGAACACTGCGTTTTTCTGGAGAACCTGAAAAACTGGTTCTCCATCAGGGGGATTTCTGCGTGCTCTTTCCCGGAGATTTTCATTGTATTTCCGCAACTGAAGAAAGTGAACTCTACTGGTTTACCTTTGACGGCCCCTATGTTCACGAGGTCATCAGAGCCTTTGATCTCACCCGTGAACCCCGTGCCGCAGGATTTTTTCTGAAGGAGATTTTTCAGCAGCTGATCCTTGAAACAGCACATTTTGCCCCTGCAAGCTGTTTTGCCGCAAGTGCAACAGCCTACCGGCTGATCACCGCAGCTGTTTCTGTGGGAATTGAACCTGAAGAACAGCCTCTGCTCTTCAAAAAATTCCGGGAACTTGTTGACTGGCACCTGGGAAATTGTGCCATCGGTATTACGGAATATGCTTCAATGCTTCAATGTCACCGTTCGACTCTGACCAGAGTGGTACGGGAGTGCACCGGGAATTCTCCCGGTCTCTTTTTGCAGAATGCCCGGATGGCAAGGGCCAGACATCTGCTTTCAACCACTCTTATGTCGGTAAAAGAGATCGGCTCAAGGTGCGGTTTCAATAACTCAAACTACTTTGTAAAAGTTTTCAGAAGACACTTCGGTAAAACGCCCTCTGATTTTAAGAGAACTACATAATTCTCTTTTTTGCAACATTTTTTCCCTTGTCAAAAAAGCTGAATACTGTTAAATTAAAGTGGTCACATCAATTTAAGGATCTCTTTGCTTATGAAAAAATTTCTGCTGTTGGCAGCTCTCTTCGGGGCTCTTTTGCTCTCAGGGGCTGATATCGCTTTTACTGTTGACAATCCGGGACGTATAAAAGGAAAACGAACGCTCCGGGTGGGAATACCTTTCCCCAAAGGCAAGTTCAAAGATGCCGGCAGCTTCGGCGTTTTTATGGGGAAAAAACAGTTTCCGGCTGTTGTAACTGTCCTGAACCGCTGGCCTCAGGATCAGTCGCTCCGCTGGGCGGCGGCTGTTTTTACAGGAGAACTTGACGGCTCTCCTCAGCAAAAGTTCACCTTGAAAACCGGTGTCAAACCTTTGGTGCCTCCCCGGGGGGAGTTAAAGGAAGATCTCAGTTTCAAACCCTATTTTATCACCGCCTCCGGCGTGCGCTATGATGCGGGGAAACCTGAATACACTCAGATCGTGGAAGCCAATTCCCTGCGGCGTATGGTCAAAACAGAAGGTTTTTTCCGCAACAGCAAAAATGAACCCTTCTGCCGCTACATCATCCGCCAGGAGTTTCTTGCCGGAAACAAAGAGAGCAAACTTTACTTCACCTTTGTCATTACCGGAGATGAAAAGCAATCCAAATTCAAGGATATCGGTATTGAGTTCCCCGGCAAGTTCAAAAAAGGAACTCTGGGCGGCGTCAAAGGCGATGCTATGAACAAATATCTTTTGCAGTACGCTTATGATAAATATCTTGTCAGTTCCCTCAAAACACCCAAAAAATGGCAGAAAAAAGGGGATGGCACTCAGGCTCCCGGATGGGCGGCTGCGGACAATTTCCGCATTGCCGTCGGGGATTTTGCTGAGACATTCCCCAATGAACTTGAGATCCGGCCTGATGCGCTGGTCTATCACTTCTGGCCCGCTCACGGTGTGAAGGAACCCGGTTACAAGGTCACTGATGCCAACCGGCAGTATCTGCGCTTCTGCCACGAAGGTGAGGTGCTGGATTTTACCGCTCCCCGGGAATACTGGGATGTGGGCAACGATTATATCAAACGCTATTTCCGGGAAGGAAAAATCGAATCCCCTATGGGAGTTGCCAAAACCGCCGTTTTGCGAATTGCCCCTCAAGGGGGAGCCGTTGCGCCTGAAAAAGAGCTTATGGCTCTGGTTGATCCTCAGTGGCTTTGTGCTTCAGGTGTTATGCGGAACATCCACCACTACGACCCCGTCAAATTCCCCGCAGAGGAAAAACTTCTGTACAACTGGTATGCCTGGGAACGCCGTCAGGCCCGGAACGTTCCTCCCGGGGATTTCGGCAAGTGGAACTACGGCGACAGCCACAGCGTCTGGATCGTGGAAAAAAACCGCTGGGATGATTTCTACCGTACCTGGAAGGGCTATCACCACTCTTCCGGTTCCTACCCCTGGCTCCTTGCTCTGCGGAAAGGGGACTTTGAAATCTGCCGCTGGGCAATTGCTGTTTCACAGCACCTGATGGATATTGACATCTGCAACTGGTCAACCCGTGAATCAGAAGCTTTTCCCAAAGATCCCAAACTCATCTGGAGACGGAAAATAAAAGGAGCCCTCAACGATTACAAAGGACTTACTCACTGGCACGCCGGTTCCCGTAATCCCGATTATAACAGTCAGACAGAGTTTGCGCTGCTCTACTACTACATAACCGGAGACATCCGGGGACTTGATGTGGCAAAGATGTGGGGGGAAGCCGCTTTGAAACTTTACAGAAGACCCAGCATCGGCCGGGGAGGAACAGGAATGGTTTCCGCTCTTACTGATTTGTGGCTTGCCACAGGAGATAAGCGTTACACCGATATGATCGATAAGTACATCACCCGTCTGCGGGCAGGACAGATCAAAAGCAAACAACCCCTTTCTTCACGGTGCGGCAAAGGAGCCTTGACCGGCTGGGCAAATTATCAGCCGGGAATACAGAAATATTATGATGCCACCCACTCCCCCGTTGCCAAAGCGATCATTGCCGACTGGGCTGCGTGCACCGTCAAAGGAGTCAGCGGTAGAACCGAACCACCTTCCATTGATCTGTCCCTCTACGGCTGGCTTCTGACCCAAGATATCACCTATCTGCGTTATGCTGCCTGGTTTGCCGAAAGCGGGCTTTATGAATATGCTTTCCCTGATAACGGGGTGGTCCGTCACCAATTCAAATCGGTTTCCTATTTCTTCCTTGAGCGTCTGCCTTTTATGATGTGGGCAATGAACAAATACGGCAAAAAAGTCACTCCTCTTGCCGTTGGGGGAGGTGTTTGTCAGTTTCCTTATCAGCTGACAAGTTCCTATCCCAAAGAAGGAGCTTTTACTGTCTATCTCAAAAGCAGCGGCAAACCCTTTGAACTTAAATGCGGAGCCCTTATCGGAAAAAGCAAAACCGCAGACCTGACTTTGACTGATCCGGACGGCAAAGTTCTGGCAAAACACACCCTTGTACCGGGAAAAAACAAAGAAAATGATGTCATCATCACCTTTACCACTCTTGCTGATGCCGGAATCAAAATCGGAGTCCATAAACCAGGTGTTCTGACCTTGAAGATCGGCCCCAAAGTGAGACGTCTTGCCCTTGAGTGTCCCCTGCCCCGTGTCGCAGCTGCAGAGTGCCACTACAACAACAAGATGTCAGGCGGGACTTGGGCTTTCCGGGTGAAAAAGGCCGGAACGCTGACCATCGATATGGTAAAAACTATGGATACTTCCGCCCATTTGCAGCTGGAATCTCCCGATGGGAAATATGCCGGAAGTTTCAACTTCCGCTGTCCTTATGACGGCAAAAAGAAAACTGCGCACTTCAAAGTGACACCGGGCATCTGGCAGCTGCGGGGAATTTTCGGAACCGGAAAATATACATTGAAACTTGACGGCAAGAAGATCCCTTACGTTGCTCCCTCAAAGGAACTCTGGTTTGATATGGATAAATAAATTACGGACTTCCAATGACAATGAAAGAAATTTTTCCCGTCAGGGGATTCAACCCCTGTGAAAGTTTACTCAGACACACCCCTGAGCAGCTGCGGCAGTTTTTGCGCCGTATGAAAGACTTGAACTTCAACTCCATAATCATTCACTATGATTACGGCTGGAAACGGTACAAGGATATCATTCTTGAAGAGTGCCGGAACGCCGGTGTTGAGATCACATTGATGACCTTCGGTCCCCGTACCTTTTACAGTTACAGCAATTGGGAAAAAGAGTTTTCTGCCCGCAGAAGGGATGGAAGTTTTTTTACAGAAAAACTTGAATGTGAAACTTTTCCCTGCCGCTTTGCGCCGGGGGCTCTTGAGGCTTACGAAAAGGGTGCCGCCCTCTGGCTCAGGGATTTGCCCCCTGAGATCAACCGTATTCATATGCGTGCCGCCGACGGGTGTGACTACTGTCTCTGCCCTCAATGCCGTGAACTGCCTGTAACGGAGCGCTGGAATCCTTTTATTGAACGGTTTGTCAAAGCAGTAAAAGAGAACAGGCCTGATTTGAAAATCGAAACAGATGTTTATGTTATGCGTTATGACATTCCTTCTGACCGTTCTGCCTTTGCGGCTATGGACAGGATTATGTTTGATACCTTTCCCCGGACTCCGACTTTTCCCCTCGGCAGCACGGAGGACACCTGCACCTGCGGTCATATGACCCGGGCCTACGGTAACGGCAGTGAACCTGAATCTCTGACTGCCAACAGTGCTATGCTTCAGAAAATCAAAGAGTGGAACGAAGCTTTCCCCGGGAAGGTCTATATCCACGAAAATGTGATGAAACAGGGGTTTTTCGGCAATTTTCAATACGGGACTGATTCCTATCTTCAGGATTTGAAAATCTTTCGGGAACTGGGGCTTCTGGGCGTTTGTTTTGAAGCGTTTGAACCCGGCTACGGTGCTTTTGCTGAATTGTTTGAGCTCCTTTCCCGTGCTATGCAGGGAGAAGATATCTGCCGCCCTGTGTCGAAAATCGAAAAGATCATCCGGGAAAAAAAGATGGAGTGGTTCTGTCAGGATCAGGATATGGAACTTGAGAAATACATTACCGATCCCGTCCTGTTGAAAAATCAGAAGTTTTATCAGAAAAAAACATTAAGAAATTTATCCGGACATTTCAAAGAGTACATTAACTTTGCCTTTGAAAACAAAGAGTGTCTGGATTATCTTTGCATAGGCTACGGGACTTTAAGAGGGGGATTTGTCAGGGGGCTCTGCCGTTTCAAAGAGCTTACCGGAGAGGAGCACCGTTTCCTGACCAGCCGGAAGCTGTGGGACTTTATGGAGGAGATCCCCGCTGAGCAGGACCCCTGTTCCGTTACCGCCTCCGTCATTGAAAGTCTGCTTGAAAAGATGGAGTGATTGGACACACCGTCAAATAAAAAGCCCCAAGAAACGCAGACAGAAAAAAAAATCCAGCCATAAAGGACTGGATTGCAGGTCATAATATAGTGCGGATAGCGTTGTATTGCAAATGGATAAACTCTCATTTTCCATTTTCTCATCATCCGTCGCACGAAGTGCTATGGATGACAGGTCATACGGAGCGTAAGCGAAGTGCTTCATATCGGAATGAAATGGCTTGCCGCGGCGTAATGAAATAAAGACGGGAGCTGCTTCATATTGTGGAGCTTTAGCGGCTTGTCGCGGCGTAATGAAATGAAGACGGAAACAATGCTTCATCGTCAGGCTTTTATGAAGCACGGCTGCGCCGTATGAAGCGGCACGTTGTGCTATGAAGCACACCTGCGGTGTATGAAGCGAAGCCTGACGGCTTCATTTTTTTGCCCCGATACAGGTTCCGGCTCTGCCGATTTGATTACAGATGATCGTTTCGTGCTGGCTTTTAAGGTATTTGACCAGATTCAGGATTTCAATCGCAAAGGCAACCGAGAGGTCAACAAGTTTATTTGAAG
>JAZUPO010000202.1:0-23306 GCA_045605205.1 Victivallaceae bacterium | reverse complement strand
ACCGACCTTTGTCGGGAACAGCGCTTTTTATAAAAGATAACCCCACACGGATAAAAATTCAAGTTTTCCCATACAAAAAGAGGGAAAAAATACACTTTTTCAGAATGTCACAGGCATACTCCAGGCACAACGGTTGAACCTGTCTCTGATACGGCATCTGATCCGTCCTCTGAAGCGGGGCCCCGGAGTGAATTTCAAGCTGGTCAGACAGGGAGAGGTTTCAGGCGTCGGGAATCCGGGAGTTCCGACGATTTCCATATCGGGATAACCGTAAAGAAATGCCTCCACAACTTCAGTAAATTCCGCTTCAAAAGTCCCGTTTTCCCAGGAAAGACGTTTGAATTCCGGGCCCTGAGTCGCATAAAAGCTGCCCTGTTTCAAAGCCTCAAGTAAAGATTCCGGCCTTCTGTCAGGAGCACAGATCACAGTCCAGTTGCCGAAAAGATCGCAACGGGTGTGGGTATCATCCACCGCTACAGCAGGACAGATAAAATCCTGAGCGATCAATTCATTCCAGCAGCTTTCAGAACTTTCAAAGCCGATAAAACGTCCGTTTGTATTGCTGACTTCAAGGCCGTCCAATCCTTTGAGGGCCAGGATCTCTCCTGAAGTAAAAACCCCTGCCGGGTGGGCACAATAGACAACTCCTCCCGCAGCTTTGACTGCATCGACAGTTTCCTGACCTGTGGCATAGCGTCCGGGAAAATCCTCGGGGACTCCCAGAGCCAGCAAATGCCACAACGCTCCCCGGGGGCCCGTCGGGTGAAGTTCTATCCCTGACAAAAGGGTCATCCCCTGCCCGTCATAAGTTGAAACGGGATTGGCTTTGTGATGATCGGTAAAGGCAAGAACATCAAATCCGGCCTCAGCATAAAGTCGGATCACCTCTTCAGGCTGAAAATCTCCGTCTGAAACGGTACTGTGGATATGCAGTGCACTTTTAAAAACCGGCAATGTCTTACCGTAAAAATCAATACTCTTCATCTGTTTTTCTCCAGTCATCAAACGCTTTCTTTCCGGGATCAGAATTTTTTACGAACGATCTCTTTGAACTTTTCGCCCCGTTCCTGGTAGTTTTTGAACATATCCATACTGGCACAGCCGGGGGAAAGCAATACTGTGTCACCTTTATGAGCCAAGGCAACTGCCGTATCAATGGCATTTTCAAAATCAGTTCCGCATTGACTGACAGGAACGCCGACCCTTCTGAAAACCCGGGCGATAGGTTCCTGACACTGTCCGTAAAGGACAACGCTCCGCACTTTCGATGCCACTTCAGCAAGTATGGAAAAATCCATTCCTTTGTCAAGTCCTCCGGCCAACAGTACGACGGGACCGGGGACAGAGTTTACAGCAGCGGCAACAGCTGAAGGATTCGTTCCTTTGGAGTCATCATAAAAACGAACCCCCTGTCCTTCGTAAAAAAATTCGATGCGATGCTTCCCGCAGCGGAAATCCCTGACAACACGGGGCAGAATTTCCACTTTTTCAGGTACGACACGCAAAAACAGCTCCACTGCGGCCGCCAGGTTTTCCCGGTTGTGGGGGGCAGACAGAGAAGTTTGTGAAACATCCAGTATCTCCTGCCCGTCAATGGTAAGCATATCCCCTGAATAATTCACCCGGTGTATTTTTTCCGGGAAAGAAAGTCCCCAGATCTGATTTTCAGGAGTGACCCGGTCAAAAATCTTTTTCTTGACGGCACAATATTCTTCAAAGCCGCCGGCATACCGGTCTTCGTGGTCTGATTCCAGATTGAGAAGCACGGCTGCCTCAGGACGAAAGGTGTCGATCAGCTCCAATTGGAATGAGCTGACTTCAACAACGGCAACGCCGGGTTGTTTTTCGGCGGCGGCCACCTCAGAAAGAGGCAGGCCGATATTTCCGGCAGCCACAGCGTCGATTCCGGCTTTTTGCAGTAAAAAAAGGGTCAGTTCCGTCGTTGTCGTTTTGCCGTTTGTTCCGGTAATGGCAAGGATACGTCCTTTGAAATTCCGGAAAGCATACTCCATTTCTCCGATGAATTCAATGCCCGATGCCGCAGCAGCCTTATAAAGAGCCGAACGCAAAGGATGCACGCCGGGGCTTGCTACGATCAGCTGAGAGTTTGAAGGCAGAGAAACATCCCCGCCGTCATTGAGGATCAAAGGTTCATCCCCGGATTTCCGGGCAAGAAGGGCGGCAGCTTTTCCGGAAACACCACCGCCTAAGACAGTGATCTTTTTCATCAGCGTTTACGCAATTCGTTACGTTTGATCTTGCCGCTGATCGTCTTGGGCATAGCCTCAATAAATTCAATGGCCCGGGGATATTTGTAGGGGGCGGTATGCTTCTTTACATACTCCTGAATTTCCTTAACAAGGGATTCGGAGCCCTCTTTTCCGGGAGTCAGAACGATATATGCCTTAACCAGCTGTCCCCGGACTTCGTCAGGCACACCGACAACGGCACATTCAAGAACATAAGGCAGCTCCATAAGGACGCTTTCGACTTCAAAGGGGCCGATGCGGTAGCCGGAAGACTTGATCAGATCGTCTGTTCTGCCCACATACCAGAAATAGCCATCCTCGTCACGCCAGGCGGTATCACCGGTGTGGTAAAGTCCGTCGTGCCAGCTTTCGTTGGTCTGTTCATCATTCCGGTAGTAGCGTGAGAACATACCGCAAGTCTGATCCCTTTCAGTACGGATACAGATCTCGCCGACCTCCCCTACTTCCACCGGTTTACCGTCAGGATCGACCAGTTCCACATTATAAGCGGGACTGGGTTTGCCCATTGAACCGGGTTTCGGGGTCATTCCGATGAGATTGCCGATAGTCATTGTGGTCTCGGTCTGGCCGAAACCTTCCATCAGCTTGATACCGGTGGCATTGTAGAACTGATTGAAAACCTCAGGATTGAGAGCTTCACCGGCAATATTTGCATATTTCAAGCTGGACAGATCATACTTTGACAAATCTTCCCGGATGAAAAATCTGTACATCGTAGGCGGTGCACAAAAAGTGGTGATCTGATACTCTTTGAAAAGCGTCAGGATATCCGCCGCATCAAAGCGGTCAAAGTCGTAAGCAAGGACAGTGCTTTCGCAGAGCCACTGTCCGTAGATCTTGCCCCAGAGAGCCTTGCCCCAGCCCGTATCTGAAATGGTCAGATGCACGCCGCCGGGCTGAACATTGTGCCACCAGCGGGCAGTGATGATGTGGCCCAGGGGATAGGTAAAGTTGTGTTCCACCATCTTGGGATACCCGGAAGTTCCGGAACTGAAGAACATAATGGAAGGATCTGTGACCTTCAAATCGGCAGGCCGTTCAAAGAAGCAGCTGTAATTCCGGACTTCAGTGTCAAAATCACGCCACCCTTCCCGGGGCTGATTGACGATGATTTTATGTTTAAACTCAGGACATTCTTTTGCGGCAATATCCACCAGATCGGTACATCCGTCATCAGGGGTGCAGACAATGCCCGTAATGCCGCCCTGCTGGAAACGGTAGACATAATCTTTGACCTGAAGCTGATTTGAAGCAGGAACCGCCACCGCTCCGATACGGTGCAGTGCATTGAGCACCACCCAGAACTGATAGTGCCGTTTGAGCACCAGCATAATGCGGTCCCCCTTGCGGATCCCGATGGAACTCAGATAATTGGCGGCCTGAGCTGAGCGGGCAGCAAGGTCAGCAAAGGAATAGCGTGTGGCATTACGGTGTTTGTCCACATAAAGGAGTCCGGTGTGCCCAGGATGTTTTTCAGCCAGAACATCCAGCACATCAAAGGCAAAGTTGAAGTTGTCGGGATAGTGGAACTTCACATCGGTCAACATCCCCTCGGAATCCAATGTTTCGCTCATAAAGCGGTGATAGATCAGCTCATCTCCCGCTGAAGGAACAACTGCATTGGAAGCATACTTCAATTCAGGGGCAGTTCCCTCAGAACGGATCACCACTGCAAGGAACTGACAATCCTCGTCCCCGATAGCGATCATACCGTGAGGGCGGGAGGAATCATATTGAATACTGTCACCGGGGCCGAGATATTCGATTTTGTCCTCAAGACAGACCTTGAGTTTGCCTTTGAGAATGTAATCAAATTCCTGTCCTTCGTGAGTTGACAAATGGATGGTGCTGTCCTCGCTCTGGGGGGGAGCGGTCACCAGAAAAGGGTCGGCCTGACGGTCTTTGAGCAAAGGAGAAAGATGCAGATATTCAAAACCTGCCCGCCGTCTGATAGGCATACCGCCTTCTTCGGCGTGAGTCACATTGTAAAAGCTCAACTTCGGACTCTCTCCAGTCACGAGGGCACTCATATCGACGCCCAGTCTTTCGGCACAACGGTAAATAAAGGTAAAGGAGCTGTCGATTTCTCCGGCCTCGTGAGCAATGTATTCAGCTTCGGTCGTTCCCGTAATTCGGGCCATTTCTGCAACTGACACATCCATAATGGTGCGAAGTTCGCCCAATCTTTTACCCATTTGCTTGAGTTCGTTGTCCATTTCTTACTCCTCAGGATCTCAATTTTAAGGGATAAAACTCCGTCTTGTCGTTTTTTTTGCGGAACTGTTCTTTATCCCCGGAATTAAATTATTTTTCAGTTAAAACTGCGGATAACTTTGATGATATCGTGTTTCTTCCTGTTTTTTTCCAACCCCATAAACATAAAAGAACCGTGAACTTCCACCGGATAGGGGATACCGTTGATGTAAACCCGGCCGGTACGTTTCCGTTTGGCGATACGTTCACTCTGGACTTTGGAAGTCCGGTCATACTTGTAAACTCCGATTTCAGAACCGGCCACCATAACAGCAACGCCGGAAGTGGCTTTGAAAGGAGCTCCCGGCAAATCACGCACAGAAGTCACATTGATCCCCTGTTCCTGCAAGCGGGGCACAAAATCCCGCGGGGTGAGATAGTTGTTGTTGTCTGAATAACATCCGCTCAGAAAAAACATCGCAGAGCACAGTGCAAACACAGCAGTCAAGATTCTCATTTTACCCCCCTTTGCATCGGAAATCAGAAACATTTTCATATAATATAGTTCCACTGTGTATAAATTGCAACATATCTTGTAAATATTGAAATAAAAAAGGATTCTGTTTTCTGCTTTTCATCCCTGTTTCACTTCTTTCTGACCGGTGCACCGGACTTCAGTGAATTCCTTGTATTGACAGCTCTGCCTGACGCTTCTGTTTACCAACTCCCGGAAGTCCATTATATAAAGATGAAGACAAAGGAGTCATCATCTTTTCAAACCTGCCTGTCAAAGATTCTCTGCGGCTTCTCAGTTCCGGTGACTTTGCAGAGTTTCAGCAATCACAGTACCAGACGGGAATCAATGGCATCAGCAAAAAAGGAATCTTCCCGTTCTTTGACAACATAGCGGTGGGATCCGCAAGGATCGGGAACAAAAAAGTTGCCTCCATCCCGGGGATCGACACTTGCTTTGCCGTACACACAGCGGTATCCGGCACGTCCGGGATCTTCTGTGATCGCCAGTAAAGCCAGCATCGGATCCCAGGAAGAACGTCCCTCCGGACTGCCGTGATCGTTCATCACCTGTTTCAGCAAATCACCCTCGGGCAGATTTCTGCCTGAAAGAACAGTGTGTCCTGCTTCCCAGCCGAGGAATGTAATGGGAGTCGGCCATTCGGCACAAAGTTCCGCAGCACTGCGGCGGGTCGATTCATTCAGACAGAAATTGTATTCCCGCCCACCGTTTTCATCCCATTTTCCTGCCATTATCCACAAATGGCGGATCTTTTGCCGGAGAAGTTTTTTGTGACCGGCATTTCTGAGCAAAGCTGCAAGAACCTGGGTAAATCCGACAGACAGGATCTCAACGCTGTTATCATCGGCATTATCCAACAATGACAAATAAAAGTCCACGCTTCCCGGCACATCTTCATTGTACCGCAAGGGCTGCCGTGATCGGGCCAGATGTTCCTGATAAGAGGGGATCCCTTCAAAATCAACGGCCTGATGATCCACTCCCAGAGGGACTTCCACGCCGCAATCCCGGGTAAAAACATCCAGAGCAGGAATCGAATACGCCATACAGGCATTGACATTGATCCCCAGAAGTTCGATTTCTTTTTTCAAGTGAGCATTGCAAAGCAGCCGGATCGCCACAGCGTCGTCGCAGTCCGTCCACCAGTCACTGTCAAGAATAAATTTACGCATATCCCCTCCCCGTCTCTTATAGAATTTCAAGAGTAATATAACATTACAAAAAAGAAAAGTCAAGCTCCCTGCGGATGATGTTTTCGCCTCAGCAAACCGTAAAAACTGAAAATGTTTCAAAAAAACTGAAAAAAATGGCTTTCTGCATTTGAAAAAAAACAATTCCGGTATTATCTTACTATACGTACACAATTAAAAGAGAGCTGGGGAGTGCAGCCAAATAATGAATCACTCTCTGTTCCCTGATCCGGAACAGCGTAAAAAATAGGGAGTTTGTGTTATGAAGTACGATTTTACTGAATATGTCACTAAAGATTCTGTGATGGCCCTGACCGGCACCACCAAGCTGGAAGTTATGGATCAGCTGATCCAGCGGGCAGCAGATCTGACCAAGCTCAATCGTGACCTTATCTTCCGTCTCGTCTGGAAACGTGAACAGATGATGACCACCGGTATCGGCGGTATGCTGGCACTGCCTCACATCCGTACCAATGACATTCTCCGTCCTTATGTGATCGTTGGTGTTACCGAGTCCCCCATTGAAGATTACCAGTCACAGGATGATCAGCCTGTGCGTGTGATTGTTTTCACCGTTGCCCCTGACGAAGATTCCGATGCATATTTGCGTCTGCTGGGCAGTATTTCACGCAAACTGCGCAATGAGGCTCTGGTCGAATCCCTCATTATGGCTATGCCCAATACCGTGAAGATCCTTGAAACGATCCAGAGCGAATGCAAGGAAGAGGAGTAATCAGTAATGGTCGCTCCTAAAGCCAAGATTGACTTCCGGTGTCTGAACGAAACCTGCTCCGGTGTGGTGGAATTTGATCTCCACGCCGTTGCAGATGCGGACTTCAAGGTGGAGTGCCCCGTCTGCCGCAGGGAATTCAATATCGATCCGGCACTGAAAGACAAGTTGTCGCGGATGCTGGATCTGGTCGGAGCTCTCCGCAATGCAGAGGATATTCTCGGTGACAGTGCCGTTTCGATCAATGTGGCGGGGGGGGAAGTCAGAGTTCCTTACGCGCTGCTTCTAACAAGGCTCAACACGCTTATTACTTTAACGCTTGAGGGGAAACCTACGGACTTCCACCTTTGGGTGGAGCCCTCATCCCCGGAGACATTCCGGTGACTTTTCCGAAGGTCAAAAATTGAATTTTTTATGCCGCACTGAACAGGTGCGGCGCTTTTGTAATTTAAGCAGGTGATTTTTACGAAAAATCGAGTATAAAATTGTTAACAAACCGGGAAATTCCACAGGCAGAAAAACCTTTGCCTTTTCCCTGAAAAGGAACTTCGAAAATCCTGTCACTCCGCAAATTTTCAAGAGTTTTCGATCAGGGATTTCCCGCTGACACAGAGGGATAACAACAACTATGATCAATGCTATTCTCAAAGCCATCTTCGGAACAAAATCCCAAAGGGATCTCAAGAAGATGCAGCCCCTTGTCAGAAAGATCAATGCCATCGAAGTGGAATTGCAAAAACTTTCTGATGAAGAGCTGCAGGCCAAAACGCCTGAATTCAAAAACCGCCTTGCCAACGGAGAAACCCTTGACGACATTATGTGCGAGGCTTTCGCCGTGGTCAAAAATGCCTGCCGCCGTCTGGTCGGCAAAGAGGTGGAAGTCTGCGGACAGACCCTGACCTGGGATATGATCCCCTTTGACGTCCAGATTATGGGCGGTATCGCCCTGCACCGGGGCAACATCGCAGAAATGGCCACCGGTGAAGGTAAGACTCTGGTCGCCACGATGCCCCTTTACCTCAATGCCCTTTCCGGCAGGAATTGCCAGTTGGTCACTGTCAACGACTACCTTGCCCGCCGCGACTCTTCCTGGATGGGTTACATCTACACCTTTCTGGGGTTGACCGTCGGCTGTCTGCAGAATATGCAAGGTCCCGATGAACGCCGTGCCCAGTATGCCTGCGATATCACTTACGGTACCAACAGTGAATTCGGATTCGACTATCTGCGTGATATGGGTATGGCAACTTCTGCCGATCAGCTGGTGCAGCGTGACCACTTCTACGCCATCGTGGATGAAATCGACAGTATCCTCATTGACGAGGCCCGTACCCCTCTTATTATTTCCGGCCCCGTGCCTATGGCCACCGACCAATACGCCGAACTTCAGCCCAAAGTGGCGGCACTCTACAAAAAGCAGAACGAACTCTGTTCAAAACTTGCCAAAGAAGCCCGGGATGTCATCACCAATGAAAACGCTTCCGATGATGAACTTGAAGCTGCTTTGCGTAAACTTCTTCAGGTCCGTTTCGGTATGCCTACCCACAAACAGCTGCTCCGTCTTTTGGAAGACGGTACCGTTGTCAAGGAACTTGACCGTTATGAATCCCAGGTCCGCAGCGACAACAACCGCGGTATGCTTCAGGAAGTTCAGAGCGATCTTTATTTCACCATTGACGAAAAGACCCACGAAGCTGACCTGACCGCCAAGGGCCGTGCTGCCATCGAACCCGATGATCCCGATGCTTTCGTTGTGCCCGATCTGCTGCTGGAAATCAGCAAGATCGAAAACAATGAGACAATGACCGCCGCAGAAAAAGTAGCCAAAAAAGAGGAATTCCAGGATCACTTTGCCGACAAGAGCGAAAAACTCCACGACCTCTCTCAGCTGCTCAAAGCCTACTGTCTCTTTGAGAAAGATGTGAACTATGTTGTTCAGGACCGCAAAGTTCTTATCGTTGATGAACACACCGGCCGTCTTATGCCGGGCCGCCGTTTCTCAGACGGTCTGCACCAGGCTCTGGAAGCCAAGGAAAATGTCCCCATCGAACAGGAAACTCAGACGATGGCGACCATTACTATCCAGAACTATTTCCGTATGTACAAAAAACTTGCCGGTATGACCGGTACTGCGGAAACTGAAGCTTCAGAGTTCCACCAGATCTACAAGCTGGATGTGATCACCGTTCCCACCAACCGTCCCTGCATCCGTAAAGATGACAACGACTCTATTTTCAAGACCCGGCGTGAGAAGTTCAACGCCATTATTGACGATGTGATCGAACGGCACGAAAAAGGACAGCCGGTACTGCTGGGTACTATTTCAGTGGATGACTCTGAAATTCTTTCCCGTATGCTTTCTATGCGTAAGATCCCCCACAATGTCCTTAACGCAAAAAATCATCAGCGTGAAGCTGAGATCGTCGCTGATGCCGGCCGTCCCGGAGCGGTCACTGTTGCCACCAATATGGCGGGCCGCGGTACTGACATCAAGCTGGCTCCCGGTGTGGCTGAATTGGGTGGTCTTCACGTTATCGGCAGTTCCCGTCACGATTCCCGGCGTATCGACCGCCAGCTCCGGGGACGCTGTTCACGTCAGGGGGACCCCGGTTCCTCAAAATTCTACGTTTCACTGGAAGACAATCTGATGCGTCTTTTCGGTTCCGACCGTATTATCAAGATCTTTGACCGTTTCGGACTTCAGGAAGGGGATGAACTTCAGCATCCCTGGCTGAACAAATCCATCGAAACCGCTCAGCGGCGCGTGGAACAGCAGCACTTCGGAATCCGTAAACGGACTCTTGACTTTGACGATGTGATGAATAAACAGCGTGAGATCATTTACGCCTTGCGTAAAGATGCACTGCTTTCTGAAACGCCTCACGATGTGCTTTTCGGCATTATCGAACAGGTTATTGAAGAAGAAATCGCCAATGTGGCCTCACTCCGTCTGAGCGGCGACAAAGAGGGCAAATTTGACACTGGCAAACTTGCCAATTCTCTCAGTGTCACCTTCCCCCTCGACATCAAGCCTGAGGAACTGACTGATGGCATTGTCAATGGTGAGCTCAAAGATCCGGCCGCTCTGACAATGCAGATCGTCAACCGTCTCGAAAGTGCCTGGCTTGACAGTCACGCTTCCGACACGCCGGAAGATCTGGATTATCTCCGCCGCCAGACAGTCCTTGAAGCCATTGACAAACTCTGGCAGGAGCACCTCTATGCAATGGACAACTTGCGTTCCAGTATGTCACTGCGGGTTTACGCCCAGAAAGATCCTCTGGTGGAATACAAAAACGAGGCTTTCAATATTTTCAAAGACCTTATGGATCGCATTTACCGTCAGGTGGCAGCCAATCTTTTCACAATGACTCTCAATCAGTATGAATCTTTTGAAGAGATGTTCAACGCTATGCCTCTTGAAATGCAGCATCAGCTTATGGAACAGTTCGCCCAGAGTCAGGAAGGTTTTGCAATGCCTGAAAATATGGACGAAATGATAATGCCGAGCCCCGCAACAGCTGAAGTTGAACCTGAGATTCAGGTCACATACTACCGGGAAGAACCTAAAGTAGGCAGAAACGAACCCTGTCCTTGCGGCAGTGGAAAGAAATACAAAAAATGATGCGGGAGGGAGTAAAAAATGCGGATTTTTACCCAATTTGCAGAAAAAAATGTTCTTGAATCTCAAGGCACCGCAGGAGTTTTAGATGTCAGCACCGGCAACGCCAAACGGGGTACGGTGAAACTTTCAATGTCTATTGCAGACGTCCACTCTTATTGGCACAGCTTTCTGCCCTCCGTAGGAGAGCGGATTCCCTGGACCATTGAAACCGCTTTTGCCGCCCAGCGCGGAATGCCTTTCGTCACCTTTTTCAACACAGCCAATATCAACAAACTTGCCATCGGACTGGTCAACTGCGACTGCGACTGCAAGTTCAGCGGCAAGATGAATCAGGAAACCGGCTGCTACGATATCACCTGGGAAATCTCCGCTTCCGAAGGAATCAAAAACTTTTCCTTCTGGTACGACCAGACCAGTCGCCCCTGGCAGGAAGAGATCCCCTTGTGGCGGGAACGTCTGGAAAATATCTCCTGTGACTACCCCTTATACGTTTGGGAACCTGTCTTTTGCACCTGGTACGCTGTTCACGGTGCTCTGACTCAGGAGTGGACCGAAAAAACTGCCGCCAAAGCAGCCGATCTGGGATTCAAAACCTTTATCCTTGATGACGGCTGGTGTTATCCCGATATGAAGCGGGTCTCCCCGACAACTATCGGAACGTGGTACGAAAAGATCGGCGACTGGCAGGTGGACACCGGCAAGTTCCCCGATTTCAAAGGTCACGTGGAACGGGTGCAGAAAATGGGGCTGAAATACCTGCTCTGGGTGGCTCCTTACCTGATCGGCGACCACAGCGCAATGTATGAAAAGCTGAAAAATATTCCCGGAGCTCTTTTTGGTGAATATCTTGAAGGCTATTATAAACTTGCTCCCGAAAATGCCGAAGCAAGTGAACCGATGCTCGATTTGATGGAAGGCTTGCTCAAAGAGTACAATCTTGACGGCCTCAAGGTGGACTTCCTTGACCAGATCCACCCCGATATCGACGCTCCCAGAGCTGAGGCGTGTTACAAGTTTACCGCAGAACTTGCCCAAAGGATCCGCAAACAGAAAAGCGATGCGATGATCGAATTCCGTCAGAGCTACGCTGTGCCCCGGATGCTGGCTTGCGGAACTCAATTCCGTGCGGGCGATGCCCCCTTTGACTTCTTGCTCAATCTGCGGCGTATCGCCCAGATCCGTCTGGCATTGGGAGACGGAGTGCCTGTCCACGCGGATCCCGCCTACTGGCCCGCTGACGAACTGCCTGTGAATATTTCACGTCACTTCATTGCAATGATGGCGGGTGTTCCGATGCTTTCTGTGGAACTTGCCGACTTGAGTGCTGAAGCAGAATCCATCTGCCGTTTCTGGATCGGTTTCTATCGGAAACACAGCGGATTTCTCCGCACGGCCCACTGGGAGTTTGATTACACCGGCGGTCAGCTGGGCAGTGCTGTGGGTGTCCATAACTCCCGTTCTCTTGCCATTGTGTGCGATCCCTGCCGGGTGCCTGAACTGCCGACTGCCGGTTGGGTGCTCAATTTGTCCTATGCCCCCCTCACCGTTCCCGGTGCGGAGGTCTTTGACTGGAATGGCAACGCCCTTGCCGGGGATGTTATCCCCGAAGGCTGCGGAGCCTTTATCAAACGCTGAAAAAGAGGCTCTTTATGTCTGTCGACAGCCGTACCGTGTTCTATTGCGGAACGGCTGTTTTTTTGATTTTGGCAGCAGTTTTTTCTCTTGTGCCGGGAGCGATCTGGATCACCGACAACGGCAACAAATATATTATGATGCGGAACTTTGCTCAAGGCGGGAGCAAAGTCATTCCCCACAATGTGCCTGAACTTTTTCCGACGGGGGGATTTCACTTTATCAAACATCCTCAGGGGGCGGTCTCTTTTTATCCTGTTTATTTAAGTTTTCTTTCATCCTTTTTTTACAAACTTGCAGGTGAACGGGGGGCACTTTTCTTTCCGGTACTTGCCTCGCTGCTGCTCTTGTATCTGGGGTGGAAATACTGGCACATCCCGCCGCCGGTACTGCTGCTTGGGACGCCTCTTTTCTTTTATTCCCTGATCTTGTGGGAAATGACTCCCAGTATGCTTTTGGTACTGACAGCTCTTTTACTGACAGAGAAAAACCAGTTCCTTGCGGCGGGGGGAGTTCTGGGGCTCTCGCTGCTTATGCGTGAAGAATCCTACTTTGTCTGTGCCGCTCTCGGGGGAGCGTTTCTTTTGACGGGCCGCTGGCGGGAAATGTTGAAATTTGCCGCAGGATTTCTGGCGGGAGCTCTGGTCATTTGGGGCTGTCAATATTTTTCAGACGGCCATTTTCTCGGGCTTCACGGAAAATATTATTATCTCAACAATAATGCAGATTTTTCCATATCCAATCAGGTAAAACTCTATTTTTTCAACTGTTTTCATCATCTTTTCCGCTTTGATGCTCTGGGCAGTTCCAAACTGAATTACCTTGCTTTGAGTGCCCTTGGGCCCTTAGCGGCAGGAGCGGCACCGGGTTTCAGAAAATGGAGCCGATTCAAATACATCTCGCTGGCACTTTACCTTGGGGTTATGACTTTTCTTGCACTGGGTGTCTGGTTTCAGAAAAATACCATCTATTCCGCCTCCTTGCTGACGGGGCTTTTTACAGCAACGCCCCTGATTGGGGGCGTAATGCTCAACTGGAACGCCTTTCTACACTTGCGTAAGCGTCGTATGCATATCCTTTTTGCCTTGCTGTATATTCTTTTTGTGCCGGGACTTATGACGGCCAGTGATATCGGCCTTGTCTGGGGGGCACGGCACTTTCTGGTGCTGCTGGTTCCTCTGGTCTGGCTGAGTTTTCAGGGATTCCGGCTCTGGGCGGGAAAGAAAAGAAGCCTTTTGCTTGTGATTGCTGCCCTTGTCCCCAGTATCATCATTCAAAGTTACGGTCTTTTTGCCCTTGACCGTGTTTCCCGGGATTCTTACACTATTGAAAAGGAGCTTCTTGCTTCAAAACCTCAATTGATCGTCACTGACGTTTTTTATCTTCCTGAACAGATGCCCCGGCTCTTTTTTGAAAAAACGGTGGTGCAGATCGTAACACTTCAGGAGTTGAAAATCCTTGAACAATATATGAGAAAAAACAATAAAAAAGAGTTTACCCTGCTTCTTTCACCCCGGTTCCGGCGGATGAATGATGCTGTGCTGAAAGAGCTTTTGACAAAGTTCCCGCTCCAGGCTCCGCCCCGGCATCTGATCGGTAAAGGGGGATTCCCGGAACTTTTTGCAGGGGAATGCTGTCGACATTGAAAAAGAAGGATTTTTTTGTAAAATACTTGATTTAAGAAGAGTTTTATGGTATATTTAATATGAAGTCAATCAACTATGAAAGGGAATATAATTATGAATAAAAGACTTTCACCCGCCTGCAGGCGGGTGAAGCTGTACAGCTTCACCCTTATTGAGCTTCTTGTTGTAATTGCGATCATTGCCATACTTGCTGCTATGCTGCTGCCTGCTCTGACTCAGGCCAGAGAGCGGGCCAAATCTATCAAGTGTCTCAATAACTACAACACTTTCGGCAAAGCGGCACTTGCTTATGCTGCCGACAACAACGACTACGCTATGCCCTACCGGGACGGCGGCAGTTCAACCGAATCAAAAAATGTGTTCTACGGAGTAGGATCAGGTTCGCTGTTTGCTCCCTATGTATCGATGAACCCGAACTGTCTCCTCGGCGGAGCCTACCGCTATAACAGCAAAACCGATTCATTTTATCTTTCACCCTACGCCTGTCCGTCACGGGATTATATCGGAGCGATCAGGGCGGGTAGTGCGAACGGTTCCCGAGCCTATGGAATCGGACACAACGCCAATGGTATAGGTTCTATAAACGGCAAAAATTTGGCCAAGCTCACTCAGTGTTCGATCCCTTCCCGCAGTATGTATATGGCGGAGACTATGTACTCTGCCTGCAGCTTGAACTATTATACCAACAGTAGTGCCCATATCGTATTCCCCCACTTCAATGGCGGTTTCAACGACGAGGTGATTCCGGACGACCACTCTATGCTTTTCGGTCCCGGAACGGCCAGTATGCTCTTTGCTGACGGACACGTTGAAGGTATTACCCGGAACAAATGTCCTTTCAAGTACAAATTTGCCAACGCCCAGAGCTCTTCTTTCTGGTTCTGGAAACGCAACAGCAGTTCCAGTTGGAACAACAACTGGTAAGGTTTTGTGTCCGGTATAAACAAGAGGCTTGGAAAGAGTGAAACTTTCCAGGTCTTTTTTTTGTTCCCGTTTGTTTTTCCGGAACAACAAAAAAAGGAGCCGCTGCAAGTCAACACCAGGCAGCGGCTCCCCCGATTTTACTCAGTTTACTTTTCCAACTGCTTTCTCAGCCAGCAGTAGATAGCATCTCCCAATTGGGCCCCTCCGGCCTGTCCGGGATGAAGTGCATTACGGTCACGGAGAACTTTTTTCTTACTCCGGGCGTGCACGAAGTAATTGCCCTTCATATAGCTGCCGTCAGGATCGATACTCTGATGCAGAGGGATCAGACGGATGCCGGGATCTTTCAGCTCTTTGACGAAAGCAGTCAAGGCCCGGTTATAACTCTGGATATTGCGGCGGTACTGATACTTTGACTGAAAAGAACCATAGTTGGCTCCGAAACCGTCCTGATCGCATCCGCAAGGATTGGTGGCAACGCCGATAATGGCCTTGGGGGCGTGTTTACGCAAAGCTGCAAGCAATGTCCGGGCATTTTTCAGAGCCAACTGCAGCCGTTTTTCACGGGTGTTGGCCATAGCACTGAACATATCATTTCCTCCCAGCTGAATAACGATATAGTCGGGAGCTTTTCCCTGATTGATCTGTTTCAGCCAACCGGGGATATCAAGGACTTTTTTGCCGTTGACGATCTTGAGCAAAGGACTGCGCAGACGGTAGGCTTGAGATTTGGGACGATTGACGACGCCCAAAAGACGCATCTGTTCTCTTTCAGCTTCGTTCTGAGCCTGGGGGAGTTCTTCGGCGGTGTAGAGCCAGCGTTCAAGGAAGCATCCCCAGGAAAAACCGCCGTAACCGTCGTGAGCAAGGCCGCCGGGAACAGGCGGTCTGCCGCCGCCGGAATGTTTGCCGATGGGGGTGTAGTTTACAAAGCCGTTTTCACGCATAACTTTCAAAAGATGTGCCGGGTATCCGCAGTTGACACCTGAAGCCGCCAGCAGGGCCAGGGTGAATTTCTGTTTGCGGTCGGCAGGTTCTTTGGCGACAACGACCTTGGCTTTAGCTGAAGCGACTTTGCCGTAATCATTAAAAAGCCGGACTTCAAGGTCATAGGTTTTGCCGGCGTCTTTGGCTGTGGGAGTCCAGAACCAGCGGTGATTGCCGTGAGTTCCTTTGGCACATTTGACTTCAACGGCATAGGCTTTGATGGTGGCAGAATCGACGATGTTTTCAAAGTAGATGTTGCTTTCAATGCCGGGGACGGCATAGATCACTTCAGGCAGAACCATTTTCAACCCGGGAGGCGTAATGGAAACGGGGGCTTGTTTCTGAGGACAGCAGCAGCCGCCGGTCAGAAAAACAGCGGCACAAACACAGAGATAGAGAAAATACTTTTTCATAAAATCCTGAAACTCCTTATCGTTTTTGTTCGGGAAAAAGGTGCCTATAAGATAGCACATTTATTTATTTATTTCAAGGAAAATACTAAAAATTCTTTTCTTACGGCTTGAAAAAAGTTTTAAGGATTGTATATTGTTCAAACATCAAAAAAATTTACAACAGGGAATCAGAAAAATGTTAAAAGAATTATACGATTTTTTAATGTACCTGACGGGGTGGCCTCTGGCAGTTGTACTCATATCCGGCGGTACTTTTTTCACGATCCGTACAGCTTTTGTGCAGCTGCGTCTGCTCATCGAAAGTTTACGGGTCGTTCTTGAGAAACCGGCACAACAGGGGAGCGTTTCATCTTTTGGAGCGTTGATGATTTCCACCGCCTCCCGGGTGGGCACTGGCAATATTGTAGGGGTTTCAACGGCTATTTGTATCGGCGGTGCCGGAGCGGTTTTCTGGATGTGGATCACAGCATTGATCGGCGGAGCGGCTGCTTTTGCCGAATCCACTCTCGCTCAGGTTTTCAAAAGACGCAACCCGGACGGCTCCAGTTACGGCGGTCCTTCCTTTTACATTGAAAGTGTCTTGAAGAATAAATTTCTCGCAGTTCTTTTTGCATTGGCTTTGATTTTTACCTATGGTGTGGGCTACAATATGCTTGCCTCATACAATCTGCAAAGTTCTTTTTCGGTCTTTTCATTTTACCGTCCCTGGTTCTGCTGGCTTTGCGGCGGTGTGACAGCGGCACTTTTTCTTGCAACGATGCTGGGAGGCAGCAAGCGGTTGATAAAAACGACGGAGATACTTGTTCCGCTTATGGGGAGCCTTTATGTTCTTTTGGCACTGGCGGCCCTTGTTATCAATGCAAAATATCTGCCTGTTATGGTTGAAAACATATTGGCAAGTGCTTTTGATTTCAAAGCGATTTTCGGTGGATTTGCCGGATCAGTGTTTATGCTGGGCTTGAAACGGGGGCTTTATTCCAATGAAGCCGGTATCGGTTCTGCTCCCAATGCGGCAGCAGCGGCGGATGTTTCCCACCCGGTGAAGCAGGGGCTTGTGCAGATGCTTTCGGTTTTCATCGACACCCATTTGATTTGTACGGCAACGGCATTGATGTGTCTTTCATCCGGCGTAGTTCCCACTGCTCAAGCTGCGGGGGCTCCCTATGTGCAAACGGCCCTGGCGGAAACTTTCGGAGTGGGAGGGCCTGTCTTTATTCTTGCGGCGATGGTGCTTTTTTCTTTCACCACGCTTTTGGGGAACTTTTATTATGTGGAAAACTGTTTTGCTTACATTTTCCGCCGGACTCCGGGGAAAAAAACGCTCCTTGTCATCAGGATCGCCGGAGCTTTGCTGATTTTCGGAGGAGCAGGATTGCAAATGGATATCGCCTGGGGGATCGCGGATATTTCCCAGTGCATTCTGGCTTTTATAAATATTCCTGTATGTTTGGTGTGCAGCGGCATTATTGCCAAAACCCTTGCCGATTACACCGCCCAGCGTAAGGCAGGTCTCAACCCTGTTTTCAATGCTGCCCGGGCAGGGATCACGCAGAAAACAGAGTTCTGGAGCTGAAATTTTTGACAGCAGCCGGTGTAATCCATCTTAATTTCTGAAACAATAAGGAGATAAAAATGATGAAAATCCATACAGTCGTCTTTACCGCCAAAGAAAAAGCTGAACTTCTTGAAAGTGAAATTGCTGACGTGCCTGTGGGATCACAGGTATTGGTCAAAACTCATTTTGACCTTATCAGTGCCGGAACTGAACTTGCCAACTATCACGCTATGCCCAATATCAACGGGGGCGGTCCCGATTCGGGATTCCCCAAATATGTGGGATACAGTGCCTCAGGAGTCGTTAAGGCTGTGGGGCCTGATGTGACAAGATTCAAACCGGGGGACCGGGTGGTTTGTTCCTGGCTGAAGCACCGTTCCTGGTTTCTGGCTGACGAAAAAAATTTCTATCCGATTCCGGATGATGTGGATATGGAAAGTGCCGCTGCCGCCCACTTGTGTTCCTTTCCCTTTTTAGGTGTCCGCCGTCTGCAATTGCAAATGGGTGAATCGGTTATGGTGGCAGGCTTGGGACTTCTCGGGCAATTTGCTGTCCAGCTGGCCCGGCTCAACGGGGCCGCGCCGGTACTGTGCTGTGATCTTTCCCCTGAACGCCGGGCTCTGGCACTGGAACTGGGGGCGGATTATGCTCTTGATCCGGCAGCAGAAAACTTCGCTGAAAAAGTTTACGAACTCACCGACGGCAAGGGGGTTGACGGTGTTGTTGAAGTCACAGGCTTCATCTCTGCCTTGCAGCAGGCTCTGGAATATGTGGCGTTCCACGGGCGTATTTCTCTTTTGGGTTGTACCCGGATCTCTGACCAGCCGATCAATTTCTATCGTTACGTTCACTGCCGGGGGGTTTCCCTGCTGGGGGCTCACACAATGGTGCGACCCAAATTTGAATCCCGTCCCAACGGAGAATGGACAGAATATGACGATTACCGGACTTTTTTCAGATATGTCCGTTCCGGCAGGCTCAAAGTCAGCCCCATTATTTCCAGCCGGGTTTCTCCCCGGGAAGCTGATGCTGTTTACCGCAAACTCGGCTTTGAAAAGAATCCCCCGCTGGGCGTTCTTTTTGACTGGCGGGATATTGATTAAAACAGGAGCTTTGTTTCAAGATGAAAAAAATAAAAGTTGTTCAAATCGGTATCCGTCACGAGCACGCCGCAGGCAAAATGACCTCTTTGCGGCAATTGTCCCATATTTTTGATATTGCCGGCGTTGTCGATGAAAAAGATTTCGCCCATAATGCCACCTATATCGGCAATGATTCTATGCTTACGGTTCCCTTTGAGGGGCTTCCCCGCTTGACTTTTGATGAAGCACTTGAACTTCCCGGACTTGACGGAGTGCTGGTAGAGGTTCCCAACCTTGATCTTGTTCCAGTGGCGATGAAGTGCCTTGAAAAAGGAGTTCCGATGCATATGGATAAACCGGGGTGTCCCGATCTGGCAGAGTTCAAAAAACTTCTTGATGGCTGTGCTGCAAAAAAACTTCCTTTTCAAATGGGTTTTATGTACCGGGGCAATCCTGCGATGAACAAGCTCAAGGAACTTTGTGCTTCCGGGGTCCTCGGAACTCTGCTGGAACTTGAAATGGATATGTGCCACGACTACGGCGGTCCCGAATATCAGGAATATATCGCCACATTGCCCGGGGGCGTTATGTACAATCTCGGCTGTCACGACTTTGATTTTATCGTTTCTCTGCTTGGAGCTCCGGAAAAGGTCACTTCTTTTTGTAAAAACTCCTGCGGCAGTGCCAGTGGCAAGGCTGTCAATAATACAATGGCAGTTCTTGAATACAAAGAAGCCCTTGTTTCCGTCCGTGTCAATTGCCTGAAAGGAAAGGGCAGTGCCTACCGCCGTTTGATGACGGCAGGAACAAACGGTGTTTTTGAACTTGTGCCGGTGGAACGTTTTGACGGCAGAGAACTTGTTGCCGTACTGGATCTCAAGGAAGGACGCGGCGGATTTGAAAAAGGGAAAAATATTCTTTCATTCGGAGTCCAAACCGACCGCTACGCACAGCAGCTTGAAGATTTTGCCAAACTTATAAAAGGAGAGATCGCCAATCCTTATACGGCCGGACACGATTATCTGACCCATAAAGTTCTTCTTGCTGCCGCAGGCCTGCGGGAATATTCACAAGAGTAAAGAGCGATTACCTTATTTTACTTGTTTTCAGCTTCAAATTTACGGATCTCTTCAAGGAAGGGGGGCAAGGTCCGCTTTGCTTTGACGCTGCCGATACCGGGAAGAAGCATTGCTTCTTCGGGAGTTCGGGGGCGGTTTTCAGCGAGAACGGTCAAATCGGCGTTGGTCAAAACGGCATACAAAGGCACGCTCCGGATGGCTGCGATCTGCTGCCGGAGAGTTCTGAGTCTTTCATATAAAGTGACGCTTCCGGCTGAATCTGCAAATTGGGCTGTTCCTTGAATTTTTCCTTTCCGTGCTTTGCGTTCACGGGGGGCTGCGGAAAGAGAAGTGCTCAAGTCGAGTTGGACTTCAGCGGCACCGGTCAGGACATCTTCACCTGTTTCTGAAATTTTCAGACAGGGGAAGCCTTCTCTGTCCACTCTTTCAAGGGCTCCTGAACGTTCCAGAGAGTGGATGAGAGAGGAAACGGCATTGACTTTCCAGCTTGCAAGTTTCCCGAAATCGCCTGAGTTTCTCATCCAGGGTGAATCTATTTCAGAGCTTCCCGTAAGGATCTTGCTCAACTTTCCGCCGCCGATGCGGCCGTTGAAATTGGCTGCTGCCAAAAGAATGATCCTGACGGCACGGTTTTCTTCGGGCGTGGGATCCCGCCAGGAGCCGTCCTGACCTGAGCAGATGTCACAGCAGCCGCAGCGCCAGGAAGTCACATCTTCACCGAAATAGTCGATCAATGCCGCCTGACGGCAGCGGTGGGTGCTTGCATAGGCGATGACTTCATCGAGCCGGGCAGTTTCTGCGGCCCGCTTGGCTTCGATCTCTTCCCGGTTCAGTTGTGGCATTTTAAGGTCGGGATCGGTCAGTACCACAGCCCGTCCGGCAAAAGAGGCCTGCCATTCGAGGATCTCACCGTCAAGGGCGTGAATAACTCTTTTGACCTGATCGGAATTGAGTCCTGCCACGACAGCAAGTTCTTCCACAGAATAAACTGCACTTTGAGAAAGTTTCTGGCCATAGAATTTGATGACCCGTGAAATAAACCGGGAACGCTGAGTGGATTCCACCTGGTGGATCCCGGCCAGTTCCCGGAGATTCCCGGTAAAACGCATTTCCCCCCGGCCGTGCTGCTGAAAATCCCGGGTCAGGAGGGAAAGTTTTTCCAAAACGCTCAAAGCGGCTCCCACCTGACCGTCAGATTTGATTCCGGCTCTTTCGGCGAGCTCTTTCATCGTCAGTTCCACCCGGTTGACGCCGGTGCTTTTTACTTCAGAACGCAAAGCCGCGTAAACATCAGAAATGGTTTCCAGAGAGGGATTGTTCATATCAATGAGAAACTGCTGGATATAGCGGTCTGAATAGGCAAAAAGCAAGATACACTCGGACTTTTCACCGTCCCGTCCGGCGCGGCCTGCTTCCTGATAGTAGGCTTCAATGGAACCTGGCAGCTGATAGTGGATCACCTTTCTCACATCGGCCCGGTCGATTCCCATACCAAAGGCATTGGTGGCGGCAAGAACCGGGTGAGGATCATTCATAAAGCGGCTCTGGGCGTCGTTGCGTTCGGCATCGCTCATTCCGGCGTGATAGCCGATGATGCCGGGGATCTGTTCTGTCAAATTGTCCACCGCCTGCCGGGTGGCGGCATAAATAATGGTTGTGACCTTGCTTTTGAGCTGTTCTTTGATGATCCGCAGTTTTTCGGCATCGCCTGAAGCCTTCATCACCTTGAAAGAAAGATTCGGGCGGCGGAATCCTGCCACAAAGAGTTCCATATCCTCTCTGTGGAGCTGTTTTCTGATATCCCGTCGGACAGTGGGCGTAGCCGTAGCCGTAAAGGCACAGATCTGGCGTATGTCGAATTCTGTTGCCGCCTGTCCCAGACGGAGATAGGCGGGGCGGAAATCGTGCCCCCATTGGCTGATGCAGTGGGCTTCATCCACCACCAGTATTTTTGGGGGGCAGTGGCGCAGAAAATCTTTGAAAAACTCCACGCCGAACCGTTCAGGGGCGACATAAAGGAGCTTCAGATCGCCATATTCTGCCCGTTCAAGGAGTTCTCTTTGTTCCTGAAAAGGCACCATACTGTTGATGCACCCGGCGGGGATGCCTTTGGCATTGAGGGCATCCACCTGATCTTTCATCAATGCGATCAGGGGGGAGGCTACAATGCCGTACCCGGGTGTCATCAAGACCGGCAGCTGATAACACAGGGATTTTCCGGCCCCAGTGGGCATAATGACACACAATTCCTCACCGGCGGCGATCCGTTCGACGATATTTTGCTGATAGTCGAGAAAACGGTCGTAGCCGAAATAGTGTTTCAGGGCACTGAGAGCTTCGGACATATTGATAAAGAGTTTATCAGTTGAGTGATTTCACCATATCGGCTGCGGCCCGGACGGTATCGGAGATTTTTTTCCATTCTCCGGCGGCGATCAGATCCGCTTTGCCCAGCCAGGTACCGCCCACGGCGGCGACTTCTTTAAGGGCGAGGTAGTTTTTCACATTGTCGGTGGTCACGCCGCCTGTGGGCATAAAGCGGACCCCCAGATGCTTGTAAGGAGCGATCAGGGATTTGAGCATATTGACACCGCCAGCGGCTTCAGCGGGGAAAAATTTAAGGAAACGGCATCCCAGTTCCATAGCCTGTTCGATTTCAGAAGGAGTGCAGACGCCGGGGGCGAAAGCGAGATCGTTAGCGACGGCTTCTTTGACCACCGTGGGGTTGAATCCGGGGGCGACGGCGAACTTGGCACCGGCATCAAAGGCCCGGTGCAGATCGGCGGTATTGAGAATAGTTCCGGCACCGAGATAGAGTTCGGGGAACTTTTCGGCAGCTTTTTTGATGATACCGGCGGCGGCGGCGGTACGGAACGTGATCTCAGCGGCAGGAAGTCCGCACTCAAGGAGAACTTCGCACATCTTGAGACCGGAATTTTCTTCCTCAAGCACCAGTACAGGAACAATACGGATCTGTGAAAGACGTTCGACCACACCCTTGGCATTTTCAGTGAAGCTCATAATTTCAGACCTTTCATTAAATTATAGAAATAAAGCAGATTGTTACTTGCTATACTATACCACAATTTTCCCTTTTTTCAACTGAAATACCATTATCTTGACCTTTTTCTCTACGGCAGATGCAGAAAGCAACTGTCCTGAAAACTGCATAAAAGCACGATGCCCCGGAGCATAAGATCAATCATTCAGGGAGTGAAAGAAACGGGATAAAGAACATTCAAGTTGCCATATTTGCAATTTTGCATTATTTTGTTTTATTTTTTTCCTCAAATTGTTGCCATAAGTTTTAATATTATGTAAAATAGGAGTAGTCGTAAAGGAACATTGAACAAAAACAGTAAAACGTGTTCCGGAAAACAAACAAAACTCTAAAAAAAAAAGAGGAAAAAAATGAAAAAAAGTCGTGGATTTACTCTGATCGAGC
>JAZUPO010000201.1:0-10223 GCA_045605205.1 Victivallaceae bacterium | reverse complement strand
CAAGGAGTTGTCACCTTAACTTGTCTTCCTAAGACCGCTTGGCCTCCGACTTGCCTTTGGAGCTGCCGTAGTGGGACTGGTGCTGATCTTTTTGTTTGAACTGGTCTTTAACGTTTCGACGGATATGTCTCTTATGGTGCTTTGCGACTACAATCACCCCCTCCTTGAACGGATGAAGCGGGAAGCCCCCGGTACGATGTTCCACAGTATGACCGTGGCCACACTGGCCGAAGATGCCGCCCGTGCCATCGGAGCCAACCCTCTCAAGGCTAAAGCAGCGGCTCTTTTTCACGACATTGGAAAACTTGAAAAGGCCCGTTATTTCATTGAAAACAATCACAACAGCGACGACCTGCACCGTGTTCTCACTTCCGTTCAGAGTGCCCAAATCATTCTTGGACACGTTGTGGAAGGTCTCCGTCTGGCCCGGACTCACCGTTTGAGTCACCTCATCCGCAACGCCATCAGAAGTCATCACGGAGACACGCTTGTCTACTTTTTCTATGCAAAAACCAAAGCAGAAAATCCCGACACTCCGGTCAGTGATACGATGTTCCGTTACGGCGGTTTTCCGCCCCGGGAAAAGGAGCTGACCATTCTCAGTCTTGCCGATGCCTGCGAAGCGGCAGTCCGTTCTCTGGAGCATCCGGAACCGGAAACGATCCGTAAAAAGGTTGAGGAGATCTTCCAGGGACGGCTCAGGGAAAATCAGTTACGCAATTCTCTTTTGACCCTCAAAGAACTTGACCGGGTCAAAGAAAGTTTTATCGCCACTTTGATCAGTATTCATCACGGGCGTATCGCCTATACCGCGGAGAGTATCAATGAAGCAGCTGCACAGCAAATGGAACAACCGGCGTCATCCGGCGCCGCTCCGGAAAAACCTTGAGCAATTCTGCCGCCGTGCGGCATTTTTCGCAGGCTTGCCCGAAGAGGACTGGGAACTGGAACTTCTCTTTACCAATGACCGTTCTATGGCCCGTTACAATGCAGACATCGTCGGTCACGAAGGAACCACCGATGTCATCACCTTGTCGTGGTTCGATGATCCGGAGGGGCTTTTTCCCGGAGATCCTGAACTGCTTCTCATCGTAAATCCTGACGCCGCCGCCCGGGAAGGAAGTGAAAGAGAAGACTCCAGTTACTCTTATGAGGTAGCCTTGTACATTGTCCACGGAATGCTCCACGCTGCGGGGGAAGATGATCTGGAAGAGATCCCCCGTCTTTCTATGCGTGCCGCAGAAAAGCGGGTTATGGGGGAACTTGCCAAAGAGTTTTCTTTTGAAACGCTTTTTCCTGAAAGCAAATAATTGTGAATAAATGGCATAAAATCTTTTTTGACCCCGGCGACCGGGAACTTGTGGAAATGACTCTCCGTGCCGGCACGGAAGAGTCCGGGTGGAATATGTGCAAATACGCATCAGAACTCCACCCCCGGGGTATCCTTGAATTGGTGGAACCCCGTGGGTGCCGCATTGTCCGCAGTGTAATGACACTGCTGGATCCCTTTGTTCCCGGTATAGAAGCTGTCAACAGACGGATCAACGCTCTGGCGATGCTCCGGGATGAACTGTGCGAAGGGCTCAACGGGACACTGAAATACAACACGGCCCGGGTTCTTCCTGAACTTGCCAAAGAGTTGATCCGGGTGCGGAACACGCCTGACCGTGCCCTGCGTGCCGCCCACGATCTGCGTATGGCTCTTTTGGGCAATCCCCGTTTCATCCGTTCCCAGCTCAAGCGTTTTCATCTGGTGGAAATGCCTGAAAATACTTTGCCCGTAACCTTTGACTACCACGTTCACGATGCCAACACCAAGGGACGCAAATCCCCCTCGCATCTGATTATGGATGCCTGGATCAAAGGCATACGCAAACTTCAGGTGATCTTCTATAATCAGGTTCCTCCCGAGGGAGCTTTTGAACTGATGCGGGGGGCTGAGATTATGGGGATCGATATGAGGATCGGCATTGAATTCCGTGCCGTACACCGGGGACGTTTTGCTGAATTCATCTGGACTCCCCGCGGCTTCAGCGGGGCTGACGATTTCCTCAAATTTCTCAATCGGGAAAAGAACGAAAAATTCAAAGCCAGTTGTGAAGAAGCCGCTTTATACCACACATCACTGATCTTTGGTATGCTCCGGAGCTTCAACGTTTCGGGCCGCCGGAAACTCAATGCTTTTTACAAGGTCGAACTGCCTTCTCTGTCAGATGGGGAATTCAGTGCCTTTCTGCCTCCGGGCCGCCGTCCCTCCACCACACAGGCGGCAGAATTTATCGAATCCCGCCTCAGAGAAGTGCTTGAAAAAGAACTTGCTTTTCTGCAAACCCTCACCTCTCCCGGTGAAGAAGAACAAAAACGGCTCAAACAGATCGCTTCACATTTGCACAAACTCACCCCGGCTCTGATCCGGGGCAATTATCTGGAACAGCAGTTGCGGGATAAAGTTCCAAGTAATCTTGAAAACCTCCCCCGTCTTATGCGTCTTTCGCCCCGGGAACTGGCACACGAACTCCGCCGCCAGTCGAGATCCTTCCGTCTCACCCTCAATCTTACAGGGCTGACACTGGCGGATGCGGTGGAAATTCTTTTTGAATGTGAGGGTGATGTGACCACCCTTGAAATTTTCAACCTCAAAGACCATTTACGCAACCTTGACCGTGCCAACAGTGCCATCAATGAACTGCGTCTTGCTCTCAATTCCGGAAATGTGGTCAAATTAAAAAGCCTTATTCTCAGAGCGATCGACGAAGTCAAATCGACTCAAGTTCCCGACCGTGAAGAAACAGTAGCTTCTCTCAAGCGGATCTTGCGCCGTCTGCCTGAATTCACCTCTTTTTATGCCCGTGCCCCTCTGGGGGCTGCTATGGGGAGCGACTCGGCGGGCAAAGCCGCCCTGCCCGGAGCAGGAGCCGGTATGGGCTTGGCGGTGCTTGACACCCTTGACAAAGGAGTGCAGCGAAAAATCCTGCGCAAGAAAAAACGTCCGGTGCTCCCGGTGCACACAACAGTTTTCCGTCAGGTAAGTTTTATGTCCTCACGGCTCTTTGGCCCGGGCAGTGAACGCAGCGAATGGCAGAGTGCCGATCTTGCGGAATCTATGGACCGTACCGGCGGAAATCTGCTCTCACTGGGATATTGCAAACGTGACCGCAGAAGCTCTCTTCCTGAAAGTTGGTTCAAAAATCTGGAAGAAAATTTCCATTATCTCAACAGTAATTTAAAAATGTTTCTCAAAGTAGCTGTGGGCTTTACAGCGGCATTTCTGACCTTCTTTCTTTCCGGTTCCTGGTGGGTCCTTGCCTGGTTCGGAGCTCCCATCTGGCTGGGGATCACCCTGATCCGGAATGTGATCCAGTTCCGTATTGCCTCCGGAACATTCCGTGATGCACCTTTTCTCAAGTGGAAAGAGTTTATCTCCTGGCAGAGGATCACCGACTCCCTTTTTTTCACGGGGCTTTCGGTACCGCTTCTTGATTTTGTGGTCAAAAATCTGATTATGCGTCAGACTTTCGGGATCACCACAGAAAACAATCCTATGCTTCTTTACAGCGTTATGGGGCTTGCCAACGGACTTTATATTACGAGCCACAATCTTTTGCGTGCCCTTCCGGCGCAAGCCATATTGGGCAACTGGCTCAGAGTTCCTCTTGCCATTCCCATTGCCTTTGCTATCAACGCACTGCTTTACGGAGTTCTCAATATGCTGGGACTTCAGAGTGCTGCTGCGGGGCTTCAGCAGTGGGCGGCAGTGATATCAAAGTTTTCCTCTGACTGTGTGGGGGGTGTTGTTGAAGCATTGGCAGACCGGGCACTTTTCATCAAAAGCCGTCTGGGGGATCTCAGACGCAAACAGTCGGATATTTTCAAACTGATCTCCGACCTTGAATTGATTGTTCCCGACAAAGAGCTCTATCAGCTTTTGAACGACAATGCTCTTTTTGAACTTTCGCGGGTCCGTGAAAGCGAGTTGAACGACCGTATTTTCATCAACGCCCTTGATTTGATGTACCTCTGGATGCGTCAACCCCGGGCCTCTCAGGTCATCAGTAAAGCTCTGAACAAAGCCTCCTTTGAGGAACGGCGGCTTTTCAGTGCCTTGCAGCATCAGCTCAGCCGTGAAAAAGAGATCGTGACCCTTTTGAGTTCCGATGTTTTCGGCCCGGGCAGCAGCCGTACACTCAATTTTTATTCCAAAGCGTGGAAACTCTACCTTGCCGAACTTGACCGGCTTCATCTGGAAAAGAAAACAGCTCAACTTGATAAATAGCCCTTCCGGTGCTATATTATATACGAGACATCATCTGAAAAGGCTCTTCTTGTCCCTGTCCGGGGATAAGAGCAAGATTTAAGGACTATTGAGATTATGGGAAAGACCATTACACAAAAAATTTTTGATGCCCACGAAGTGGATCGTCCGGCGGGAAGCGTCCGGGTGCTTTCACTTGACCGGGTCTTTTGTCACGAGATCACCACTCCTATTGCCATCAACGACCTGTGTGCCACCAAACGTGACCGGGTTTTTGACAACACCCGGATCAAAGCGGTGATCGACCACGTTTCACCTGCCAAGGACTCCAAGACTGCGGAACAGGGCAAGACCTTGCGTGACTGGGCCCGCCGCCACGACATCAAAGATTTCTTTGATGTGGGTGCCAACGGTGTCTGCCACGCTATTTTCCCTGAAAAGGGCTTTGTCCGTCCCGGTTTCACCGTCATTATGGGTGACTCCCACACCTGCACCCACGGTGCTTTCGGTGCTTTTGCCGCCGGTATCGGAACCACCGACCTTGAAGTGGGTATTCTCAAAGGGGTTTGTGCCTTCAAAGAACCTGAGACCATCAAAGTCGAAGTCACGGGAGCTTTGAGAGAGGGAGTCTATCCCAAAGATTTGATCCTGACCATCATCCGCGAACTCACAGTCAACGGAGCCACCAATCAGGTGCTTGAATTCACCGGTTCCGTCATCGACAATATGGATATGGAAGGCCGTATGACTTTGTGCAATATGGCCATTGAAGCCGGAGCCACCTGCGGTGTCTGCTATCCTGATGCTGTTACAGTGGATTACCTGTGGCCCTTTATCAAAGAGGAATTCCCCTCCCGCGAAAGTGCCATTGAAAGCTATGCCAAGTGGCGTTCCGATGCGGATGCTGAATATTCCCGCGTCCTGACCATCGACGGCAACAGCGTTGAACCTGTGGCCACATTCAACTACAAGCCTGACTGTGTCAAGAGCGTTAAAGAGCTTGCGGGCACCAAAGTCGATCAGGTTTACATCGGCAGCTGCACCAACGGCCGCCTGAGCGACCTGCGTGTTGCCGCTCAGGTGCTCAAGGGCAAGAAACTTGCCCCCGGTGTCCGCGGTATCGTTTCACCTGCCACACCTGATATTTTCAAGCAGGCTCTTGCAGAAGGAATCATCCAGATCTTTATGGATGCCGGTTTCTGCGTGACCAATCCCACCTGCGGTGCCTGTCTCGGTATGAGCAACGGCGTGCTGGCTTCCGGAGAAGTCTGTGCTTCGACCACCAACCGCAACTTTGCCGGACGTATGGGCAAAGGCGGTATGGTCCATTTGATGAGCCCCGCCACTGCTGCGGCAACTGCCATTGCCGGAACCATTGTCAATTCTGAATTCTTCAAGGGATGAGCCCAAGTATGAAAAATTTTAATGGAAAAGTATTGTTTCTCGACCGTTCTGACATCAACACGGACGAGATCATTCCCGCTAAATATCTCAACGAATCCACCAAAGCGGCCCTGAAGCCCTACTGTCTGGAAGATCTTTTGCTGCCTGAATTCGATTCCAAGCGTGACGTTCCCGGTCATCAGGCCATCATCACCCGTGCCAACTTCGGCTGCGGTTCTTCCCGCGAACACGCCCCCTGGGTGCTGGGCGAGAACGACATCAATGTGGTGGTGGCTGAAAACTTTGCCCGTATTTTCCGTCAGAATATGTTTAACTGCGGTATGCTGGCCATTGAACTGCCCGCCGAAACCATTGCTGAGATCTTTGATCTTTTCGGTTCCGGTGAAACCACTCTTGAAACCGATCTTGAAAAGCACACTCTCACCCTTGACAACGGCAAGATCGTCCGCAACTATAAATTCAACATCGATCCCTTTGATGCGGAACTTGTGAAAGCCGGCGGCTGGGTCGCCTATGCTGACAGCCGTTACTGAGACACGGCTCTTTGTTTTCCCACGGCCGGGAAGGATTTTTCTCCCCGGTCGTTTTTCAATTTAGCGCTGTTCCCGACAAAGGTCGGTAAAAAGGTTGAGGGAGTTGGGGCGGGCCGAAACGTCGGCTTCGGAATAACTCGCAGCTGTAACTAGCTGCGAGAATCGAAAACTGAAGTTCCCTTTTCCCCTTGTCACGGCGTAGTTCAACGAAGCCGGAAAACCTTTTTCAGTAACGCCTTTAATTTTTGACAAAAAGTCAAAAATTAAAAGCGGTCTGTAAAAACTTTCTGGGGAAAATAGTTTTCTTACCTACCCGTAATGAGAACAGAGCCTTTTCTTTTTATAGAGCGCCATTGCTGCTGCTGCCCGGCTTTCTCTTTATGATCCTTGATGTGCTTTCCGGCACCTTACGGGGGCTGGGTTATACAGCTGCAATGCGTTTTCCGGTCAGGGCTTCAACCTATTTCGCCCAGAGAGACAAACCAGAGCAGATCCTTGGCCTGGGGATTTTTATCCACATACAAATCTGCGCTGCTCCAGAACATAAAAAGTCTGCCCTTGTATTCTGAAATATCATAATAAACCATCCCATAGGGATCAGAAACATGGAAGACCTCTTCGTATTGACTCAAGTCATCCCCTTCCCCCCGCAGCAGCAGCAGATTGTTTCTGCCATCACGGACGTAATTGGGTTCCACACCCTTTTTTGACACGGCAATATAGATCCGGTCTCTGTAAGCAAACAGCTGCGGCCGTGTGGTGTTGAAATCGATCCTTCCGACGGGACGGAACGTTTTGCCCATATCGTCGGAGACAAAAAAGTCATTATCCACAGCTCCCCGTAAAACGGCATAGATTTTGCCGTTCAATATGGCAGACTGAGCTTCATATTGAGCGGAGTGTCTGATAACGCCGACAAATTCCATCACATCACTGCCCTCTTTCAGACGCATCAACGCCGGCCATGCCCATGCTGCAGTGGCCAGAGTATACCGGTAGCCGTCAGAATGCAGTTTGAATTTATCTGACAGAATAAGATCTTCATCACATTCTCTGGAGTTGTAATCGGTACAGCCGTTTTCTTCAAGATAAGCTTTGAAAATCTCTCCTGTCAAATGGTGGATTTCACCGTGAAAAAGCACCTTCAGCGGCTTGAATTCGCTGAAAGTGTCGTTGACGGTATCGTAGTCAGTATAATAATGCTTTTTTCCGTCGACTTCGATCGTTATACGGACAAAACCGTGATAGATATCAGCACTCTGTCCGAAATGCGTTTTGGCATGATACAAGACTTCATCGGTCGTATAGTAAAAGCAATTGGGACACAGTATTTTTTTGGCCTCCTTCAAGGGGAAATCCACACCGATTTCGGTGACGACCTTTGTGATCGAGCGGTGGGGCTGGCAAACCGGAGTGATATTAAACGCCAGAACGTCGTGTGACTCGCCGTAATTTCTTCTGGAAGCCGTATAGATCGTATAAAAAACGCCCCGGTCTGGGGAAAAACAGCTGTTTGAAGCTTCAGAATGCGTAAAGGCCAAAGTATCACTGATTGCGACGCGGCCTTCTTTGATCGATCTTGTCCATTCGTTATTATTCATTTTTCCGCTCCTCATCTCACAAGAATTTCACGCCGATTTTTTTCAAACTTTCTTCATAATCGAGAATATCATAAAGATCTTCACCGTCGGCAATACGTTTGAGCATTTCCTTTTCTGCGGCTTCTTTTTTTTGGGCCTTTTCAAGGACTTCCGGGGCAATTCCCGCAGGGATCACCGCCACGCCGCAGCAATCTGCCAGAATGACATCCCCGGGCGAAACGGAAACGCCGCCGCAGGAAATGGGCAAATTGACATATCCCCCCATCGTTTTGCCTGTTCCTCTGGGACTTACTCCGGTGGCAAAAACCGGGAAATCCATTTTTTCAAGATCGGCAATATCCCTGACGCCTCCGTCAATAATAAGTCCGCGGATCCCTTTGCGTTGAGCATTGAGGGCCATAATCTCTCCGAAATGCCCGAAGTCCCGGGCATCTTCTGCATCAACAACAAGGACATCTCCTTGTTGAGCATATTTCAATCCGGCCTGGATCATAAGGTTATCTCCGGGGCCGCACTTCACCGTGACGGCACTTCCGCAGCAGCGTGCATGGGGATATACGGCCCGCATACAGCTTCTCATGGCGTTGAAACGTCCCATGGAATCCACCACCAGCGGCGTGCTCAAAGCTTCAAACTCCCGCAGCAGTTCAGCTGACGGTCTGGTCATTTCTTTTTGAATGATAAACATATTGACAACTCCTGCAAAAGCAAATTTCCATTGCACGATTCTCCGGTTAATATTTCCGTCCTTGATCATTTTCCGCTTCAAATAATAACATTGTGTATTACAATAGCATTTATTCCCTACTTTTCAAATACATTTTCCGGTATTATTTTGAAAAATCGTAAAAAATGTCTGCCCGTCAAGCCATTTGTTGATGGAAGCAAGCTCTTTCCGCAGCTCTTCAGAAGCCACGAACTGCCCGTCAGCATCGGTCAGAGAGCACAAGGTTTTCAAGCATTGGCGGCGCCTTCAAACAAAGTGATGACCGCCCGGTAGTTCTGATTGAAATAACTCCCGTCTGTGCTACATCAAGGCTGCTGTCGGCTGGTGGGTCTACAACCGCAGTTGTTTCACGCTGCGCTTGCCCCACGTCCAGAGACCGTTTTCCCGACTGGTTCCATAGCAAGCCGCAAGAGGTCGAGCCTTTGTTGTTTTCCGGTAATTTCTCCTGATACAGAGCATCCTTCTGTTTAAAGACTTGCCGGTCGGACTCGTAAAGGTCTTTGAGGGCCGCCATCAATTCGGGGCCGCTGGCTGGAAGCCGATGTTTTTGGCCGTCAGCAATAAACAAGAGGGGCAGAGCAGAACTCAAACTGTTTCTGTCTTGCCCCTTCCGGAAGTTTGCCTGCCGGTCAGAATTCCAAATAAGCGACTGAATTTGCTTTCATCGGGAAGAAAATATTTCCTGCACCATCCCGCCAGAATGGGATCTCTTCCAGATCGTGTTCTTCGTCGATGACATAGAGTTTTGCTTTATCAAGTTCATTGCCTTTTCCGGCGATGGTAAGAGGCAGTTCCGCCGGAAGTTCATCCTCTTCAAAGTACCGGCTGATGAGGATCCCGTTTTTGCCTTTCCCGTCGGTTGCTCCCACAGCGAAAATACCATTCTTATCGTTGGTATCAACGGCAAATGTTTGTCCCAGATCTGCAAGTTTTTTCCAGATAAGGAAGACAAAATAGGTTTTCAGCGGTTTAAAACTGTAAAGATCAAAAAGTCCGTTGAAACCTGTGGGGCGGGCATCGTAATACATAAGCATATCCGTGGGCGAGTGCTGTCCTTCGCACATACAGCTGGCTGTAAAAGCAGCTCCCTTGATACCGATGATCTGCTGGATGGAATAAATGAAGTCTGTTGTCCAGCCCCGGACATAGTTCCATTCATTGAGGATACTTTCGGCCTCCCTGTACCCGAAAGCGTCCAGGATCTGCCTTACAACATTTCCTTTGGTAGCCAAATGACGGGGGGATGATGTGTAAATGTGCCACGAGAAAAAGTCCAGAGGAGTTCTTCCGTTTTCAGTGATCGCGGCAAGGAATTTTTTCATCCACTCAAGATTTCCAGCCAGGGCGGGCCCACCGATCTTGATATGGGGGAAACACTTTTTCAGGTGTGAAGCGGCAACTTTGTAAAGGTCAAAGAACTCTTCATCAGTTCCCTGCCACGTTTTTTTATCCTCTCTTCCGCTGCTTAAATCAGGTTCGTTCCATATTTCCCAGTATTTGATGTTGTATTCAAAACCGTCGCCCCATCCTTCGTTGTAGTGGCGGATAATGTGTTCACAAATTTCCGCCCATTTCTTGAAGTCCGGAGGAACTTTTGTTCCATACTTCTTAGGTGCGTGTTCGATCTTGCTTCCCAAACGGTAAAAGGTTTCTGTGCCGCCTTCAAAGGTTTCCTGAATATAGCGGTCAGTAAGGGTGAAGTCATA
>JAZUPO010000200.1:0-18929 GCA_045605205.1 Victivallaceae bacterium | reverse complement strand
ACATGGCTACGATCCGACTTAGCATAAAACGTTCAAAATCGCAAAAAAAACTTGACAAAGCCGAAAAAGATGATATATTAAATGTACAAAGCGGATGAAAAGCCAACATTTTCATCTATTGATAATGCGGGGTAGAGCAGTGGCAGCTTATCAGGCTCATAACCTGTAGGTCAGTGGTTCGATTCCACTCCCCGCTACCAAATGAATTTCAGCCAGTCAACCGACTGGCTTTTTTTGTGCCGTAAAAGTGCTTACCACAAAGGACTTTACAAAAGAGCGGAAATTCTCTAAAAACCTCCCTGGACACCGTAGCCTCGGCGAAGGAGTCTCTGATTCTCCGTGTTTCTCTAAAACAGAGAGACATGTCATTCAGAGAATGAGTTTTTACAACTCATTGAACAACACCAAGTAACAAAACTTTACCCCAAGGATGGTTTTTAATCGTGATTGCACCCCATAAATCGCTTTTTCGGGAAAGTAATCCAGTTTGTGCAACTTTTGTGTAACTTTCCGGCAGAAACCAAGTCAGACTGCTCATAATGTTTGCAAATTACCATTCGAGCAGTTGTCTTGCCCGCTTCTGTATGAATTGCTCCAAGGTTTTCAGTCTTGCGGCAGGAAGATTGTAACGGTTGTGGCGAGTGAATTTGAACGCCTGTAAACGGCGTAATTGCCCCTTCTGGCGCGAGGTAATGAATTTCTCGGCAATCTCATCAAAAGGCACGTCAAACGCGGTAGTGTCCGGTATTTTTCGCACATTTATCTTTTATTGACTACAAAAATTGTGCCATTTTCTTATAATACATCCGTTTCGTAGTTCCATTCCATATTCCCAAATCGGTTGCAAGATTTCTTTTTCTGTGCTATATTCCATTTGTGATAAATCCTCTTGTTTGTGACTTTTTCCAGGGGCCTATCAGAGAATTTATCATATTTTTTCAGAAATTCGACCGAGTTACACACAGTGTGCAAACCTGCCCCCGACCAGTTGTGAGACCCATTCTCGTGCGCTCTATGCAAACTTGTATGCTTCCGGCATACGCTATTTTACTGAATATTCGTGGCACTGCCGATTTTTGAAAAGGTTCTGTTCCAAATTTTCAGAAAAATCTAAATGGAAGCTCTTGTTTTTCAGTGGATAAATGCTATTGTATTAAAGCGACGCACATCAGAATAAACAATTAGCGAAAAAGAGCAGAGCAATATGGATTCAAAAAATTTTTATGGAAAAAGCTCCGGAAAGAAGAAAGAGCAATATCGCGGAACAGGATATAAAGGTTCTTACAAACCTTCCGGGAATACTTCCGGACGAAATAACGGAACAGGCAGCAGGAATTACAGCAGGCAAAAGGGGACAATTCTGCCCGATGACCGTATACAGGCACTTGCGGAACTTCATATCAACCCCACTGACAAATTGGGAAGAGATGAAACTGTTTTCTTCCAGCTCTATTTGAATTATGCCGTTTATAATATTTGCAAAACAGCGGCAATACCAGAGGAGGTAACTTCGGATGGTATCGTTAATGCAATCAAAGAGGCTGGAAACATTTACAAACTGGCAAACTTTTTCTGGCTTTTTCAGGCGGATGAACCAGAAAAAAACTTTCCTCAATACGAAAAGTTCACTTTGGCAATTGCCCGTAAAATTTTTGAATTGCGGGAGTATTTTACCCATCTGAATGAAAATGGCGTCTCCCCCCTTGTGGTCGATGAGGAGTTTTATCACTTTGTCGGCGGCGTATTGGCTGCGCAGGCTCTTGAAGCTTCGGTCAAGCCGGGGATGAGAAGTGCAAAACTTTTTAAGATGAAACTTTTTGCCCGTCGGGATAAAGAAAAAAAGTTGTATGAATTCACCCGTCGGGGGATCGTTTTTCTGACCTCCCTTGCCCTTTATAAAGATGACGCCTATGAGTTCACACAGAGTCTTCAGGATATGAAGATCCCCGCCCGCTGCATCAAAGGCGCAGAGCTGTCTGAAGAGGAATGCTGCTGCGAATGTGAAGATATTGCCACTTGTTCAACAAGCGTTGCCAAGGCATTTGTCAGTATGTTTACCTACTTCAGCAACCGGCGGGGCCGTTCCGTCAATCTGTTGGAAGATGATATGAACTATCTGGCATTTGCCGACATTACCGGATATCTGAATAAAGTCCCCCCGGATGCTGCCGCCTATCTCACGCTTGATGCGGAAACACAAATGCTGCGCCAAAAAGCAGAAGCATCGACTGAAAGTGAGGAAAATAAAAGGTTCAAATACTCTCTGCACAAACGCGCCCGTGACCGCTTCATTTCTTTGGCAGCGGCCTATTGCGAGGCCTTCAAGCTCTTTCGTTCCATCAAGTTCAAAAGGCTGGATACCAGTGAAAATATGGGGCGGAAACGCTACACATTCGGAACATCCGATGAGCACTCAGGATACACGACACCACTTTATCACATTGAAAACAAGGCGATCCGTTTTGCCTGGGAACCTGCTCCAAAGCAGCATTATGGGCCTATCCGCATCACTTCTCTGCGCAGTGCTATGAGCGCAGGGACTTTGAAAGAACTGCTCTTTGCCGCATTTGCCAAAGAACCTGTCAACCGCTGTCTTGATGACTATTTTGCCGCCTATCACAAGATCCTTGAAACTATGATCAATACCCGTGATACGGGGGATCTGGTTCTCATATTTGAAAAACTCCTGCCTGAATTTGAGGTGATCAGCAATCAGCCCCGGGAAAAAATCAAAAGTGACATCACTTTGCTCAACGGATTTTTCCCTGAAAACCTGCTCCGCTTTTTCCGTGGAGAAAATCTCAAGGCTGATGATGAAACTTTGCGCCGTGAGCTGGTCAAAAAACTTGAAATCCAAATTTGCCATGCCGATGATTTTCTTGTGCGGATCGGCAAATTGAACGCGTGGAAAGAGGAGCTCAGAAAACTCCGGGAAAAAGATCCTGAAGCCCGGCTGCCCCAGCCTGTTTGTGACAGGTGCGATGTCAAATTCCCTCCCCGCAGCTGTGATATTTCAGAAAGTTCGCTGATTGCCCGTGTTTTCGATTACTTCAATCTCTATCTTGAAAATGATCAAAAGTTCCGCCAGCTGCCGCCGGGGGAACAGCATCGGGGCGAGATCGATCACGAATATCAGTTCGTTCACGCCCTGATCGGCAAATACGCTTTGGATCCAAAAGGACTTAAATATTTTATTGAAAATAAAAAACAGGTCCTTTTACCTGCCTGGAACGCCTTGCAGCAGGAAGTTTTCAGGATGCGGCAGCTGCTGCAGGAAAAGCGGCCCCCAAAATACAACAAATTCGGTCGTCCTGTTATGCCCCCTGCCACACTGGCGATGCTGGGTGAAAGTGCAGTCAGATGTACCAGAGTGTATTTGCAAGAGAAACTTGCCCTTTGGAAAAAGCCTTGTGCCGGCAACCGGGAACTGCTGTACAAAACCTGCCGTAAATTCGGGATCCGTCCGGGAATGCCTATGGATTGGAATTCTTTGATCAAAACAGTTCTGCACATTGATCTTGGGGATTGGATGCACGCTTTTGACTATACTGCCGGGGCAAACAGCGAAAACCGTTCTCTGGAGCAGAAAGGACATATCGTCACTCAGATCCCCCTGCCGGGGGATATCGCCCGGCGTTTGCTTGCTGTTTCAAAGAAGTATGAAATGGAGCCGTACAAAAAAGAGGGCAGCTTTGACTCCGGTGCCGCTATCAGAGCGATGGAACTGCCTGTCAGTTTACGGGATTTTTACGACGTTTCTCCCCTGGTGGCGGCCAATATCTGCTTGAAGCAGGGAAATCCGGTCACAGATATTCCCGGATTGAAAACAGATGTTGAAGAGGGGGCGCCCCCTCTTGATCTTTCCCGGTCAGCTATTAAAAAGGCCATTGTCAACATCAAAGAAGCGTGGCATCAGGATCTGCTGCTGGCAAAGATGGCTCTGGATTACTGGGAACGGTTCCAGGAGCGGGGGGCTTTTATCCGCCGCACCAAAAAGGAAAAGGTGAAACTGGCTTTGAGCGGAAAACCTTCGCTGTATGAATATTTTGATGCTGCAGTACAGCTTAAATTTGATGATTTGCAGGATGACCGGCTTATTGTCATTATGCCCAACGATGTGAACAGGCCGATCCTCTCGCAGATCAGAGCGGAAGCATCGATCATAGCGGCCTTTATGGATCCAACGGGGACGCAGCGTGAGTTTGAGTTTTATGAAATGCTCAAAGAATACCGCCGTATCCAGACCCGTGACCGTCAGAAAAGGTTGAATTGCATTCCTCTGCTGACACAGTTTGACAATGCCGTCAGGATCCCTCAAAGCGAATATATCAAAGGCGACAATGCGCATAACCGTGAAATGGAATTCAGATATTACCATAAGGTGTTTCCGAAGCTTTCCTTTGAAGAATACAACTTTTTGGCCGATGGGCGCAATCCGGTATTTCACAATAAACTTGCCATTGAAGTGAGGGAACTTATAGAACTGCTTCAAAAGTATGTTTCCCTTCCTGCTGCACCTCAAAGGAAATAAGAAAATAATTTTCCGGAAAAATATTCCGGTATTTTATGCTGCGTAAAAACTTTTGCAATAAAAGTTTGAACAGCTAATGCGATATCGTTTGGAGCCGGGTATTTTTTTGAAGATCAGTGATCTTTTAAAAAGTATCGGCTCCACTGCAGTGAAATTTCTATTGTAATTATGGAAAGATCTGCCAGCATCATTTGTGAGAGATTTTATTTGCATTTTTTAAAAAAATGCTATATTATAAGGTAAAAAGAGGATAAAATTCCCATTTTTTTATCAGAATTCAAGCTTAACAGCTATTTAACGTCGCCTAGTCGAGCTGTGAACCGGTCTCGAAATGAGCCCGAGAACAGCTTTTTATCAGCACTGGCATTTCTGCTATCGCTGTGAACCGGTCTCGAAATGAGCCCGAGAACAGCATTTTAATCTCATTTTATTTAGTGTTTAAGCTGTGAACCGGTCTCGAAATGAGCCCGAGAACAGCGAGCTCCTTTACTCTGATTAAGTTAGCCGAGGCTGTGAACCGGTCTCGAAATGAGCCCGAGAACAGCTCAATCTACTTGCATTGTGGAAGAATAGAACGCTGTGAACCGGTCTCGAAATGAGCCCGAGAACAGCTACCATAATCTTTTTCATTTTAAGTCTCCGCTGTGAACCGGTCTCGAAATGAGCCCGAGAACAGCCTTGAACTCTTCTTCGATGTCGATACCTTCGCTGTGAACCGGTCTCGAAATGAGCCCGAGAACAGCAAAAGGCAGTATGAATGTGCCAAATGTCCAAGCTGTGAACCGGTCTCGAAATGAGCCCGAGAACAGCTTGAGTTCTTCGTTCATGATGATTTTCCTTTGCTGTGAACCGGTCTCGAAATGAGCCCGAGAACAGCTTGTCGTACAGGACACAATATCATCACAGAGCTGTGAACCGGTCTCGAAATGAGCCCGAGAACAGCATATTATCCTTTCGATTTAGTGAGCGTTATGCTGTGAACCGGTCTCGAAATGAGCCCGAGAACAGCCCTTTCTTTTTTTGTAGTCCTGATTGACTAGCTGTGAACCGGTCTCGAAATGAGCCCGAGAACAGCGTTTCGAGGCGTTCTCGTCTGCAGATCGCCGTCGGCTTGGAACAGAAAAAAAGCCGCCGTACAGGAATTTTTTGCTTTTTTCCTGTACGGCGGCGTTCCGGTTCCGGAAATTTCCGTTTTTCCGTTGTTATATAATGGTGAAAACTCAATAAACACACAAAAGGAGAGAGCACTATGAAAAACAACTTCCGGAAAACTGTCATCATCAATCGCGCTGTCCCCGGTTCAGGGAAAACTTCTCTCGCACGCTGCATTACTGAAACTTTGACTCAGGCGGGACTTTCCATTGCCAATCACTCTACCGATGAATTTTTTATGGTGGGCAAGTGCTACTGCTTTGATCTCCGGAAACTTCACGGATATCATCAGCGCAATCTTAAGGATTTCAGAAACTCTCTGCGCAAAGGCGTGGATGTGGTCATTTGCGACAATACCAATATTCAGCCCTGGCAGACGGCTCCCTATACCGATCTGGCACGGCACTTCGGCTATCAGATCATTTTTCTCAATCTGACTCCCCGGGAACTGTGGAAACATTGTCAGGCCCAGATGGTCACTCCGGAAAAACCTGATGCCCACCAGGTCCCCGAAGAAAAACTGGCTGAGTTCATCCGGGATTTCAACATCTATGCACCGCTTCTCAATGCCGCCGAAAGCGTGGACCCCGAATGCCACCGTCACTTTGTCTGGAACAACGAAAAGCTTTGTCCCGAAGCCGTCGGGCCTGCCAGACATTTCGACCTCGACCACATCGTGACTGTCCATCCCGATGAATATCACGCCGCCAAAAAAGAAATCGGCAGACATTTCCTTTCTCTTATTGGAAAAGATTGATTTTTTACTTGAAATTACCTCCAATGATGATATAGTAAAAAAAGTTGATTTTTTTAAGTATATAAGTCAATAGAAAGAGCGTATTTTATGGAACCTTTACAGACATTATTCGACAAATACAAGTTTGCTTTTTTATGTGAGCTTGATTGCTGTTCTCAGATTGAAGATGAAATCAGAGAGCAAGCTGCCGCCCGGACTGAAACAATGCTCAACTCTATCAGAGAATATGCCGCTTCCAACAAACATCTGCTCCAACAGGCCTTTGAATTGGGGATGCAGGGGCTTGCCAAAGAGTCTCTTGATTTTCAAACTCTGCTTTCCGAATGTCGAAAGCACTCTGATCCAATCCTTATTGAAGCTTTTTATTCCTTATATAACAAGGGACTTTCTGAATATACTCCCCCTGTTGTCATTGACGGAAATGCTCTCGCAGATGCCCTCTTGGGCAATTCTTTTGAAAAAAAGATCGCAACCTCTCAGGAGATGACCCAAATCGCTTCTCTGCTTGAGGAAATCCTGAAATTCAGAACCTGGACAAACGATTTTGAAAAAATGCGCGCCCTCAAAGAGAATGTTGCCGCTATCCGGAATATTGATCCCGTCGAAGGCGACAAAGCTCAAAAGCTCCTTGAGGCAGGCGCCAAACTTGCTGATCTGGGCAAAGAGGCTTACAAAGCAGGAAGTCATCAGGATAAAAATGAACTTGCCCGCATCAAAAAAGAAGCCCGTTCATGGGGGGCTTCGGATCAGGATATCGGCATATTGTGTATGAAATTCAACAAGGGCAAAAAAAAGGCACAGCTTTTTGCTCAGACAGCAAAGGAAAAGAAGGTCGTTCAGGAAAAAACAGCTTCTCTTGTTCCCTCTTACGAACTGAATACGCCTCATCCTTTTTTCATCGGAAATCTTGTTCCGGAAAAACATTGGTGCATTTTTATTGATGAAACAGGAGAGATTTTTGACAAAACCGCTCTGGGAACAGAACTTCCCAAAAAACAGCGTGGAAAACTTGCCGCCTTGTTTGTTCCGGAAAATTCCCCTCTGCCCCCATTGGGATTTTATCACGCCAAAGATAAATCCAGCGCAGACAATCAGCAGGTTCTGATCGATCTTTTCACCAAAGGAAAAGGCGAATGCGGTCTTGCCGGCGTTACCCTTGACGGTATGGCTTCGGTGGATCTTGACTACTATTACACCGGTCTTGAACGGCTCATTGATATAACTTTGCGTTTTCTTGCTCCCCACGCAGAAGGTTCCACCCTGGAGTTCTATGTGGAAAACCGGGGCGAAATTGACAAAGTTGAAAAAACGCAAGCTATGCTTCAACGTACCGCAGATGCCTGTTTGTACCGTTTTGCCAAAAGTTTTCCGGAAACAGCAGACAAATTCACGCTGAAAATGCGCTGCATTGCCAAAACTGAAACCTGTGATGAAATTTTCCTTGCCCACAACGGCTATGTGGATACCGTCGCCTGTGCCTGGAACGGCGGCAGAAAAGAATTGCTTGATATTCTGAAACGGAATTCTCTGTTCAACCGCTGTCTGCTGGAAGGTGATGTTCAGGAACTTCCCCTTGCTATGGACAAAGTCGCCCGTGGAGAAATCATTACGGTTCAGCAGTGGAATTTGCTGCTCAATTCTCCTGACAGAGCCGCCGTTGACTCTCCCGTTAATGCGCTGCTCAACGCCCTCGGCACATTGCTCCGGCGGGACAGTAGCAGCTGGCAGGTCTTTGTCAATGAACTCCTTGCTCATCTCGACTCCAAAGCGATCGACATGCGCAGTCTTTCAAAGCAGGTCAATTACCTTTCAGTCAATATGCCGGATCAAGCAGACTTGCCTCTGCGTTTGAAGACCATCTGGATGACTGCACAGCTGGCAGAAAAGAACCACAGGGGTATTATTTCTCAAAATGATATAGCCGAACTCGATTCCCTTATTGACGAACTGTATCTTGAAGATGCTCCTTTGTGTTGTTGGAGTACGCTCCATATGGCGGTGGAGGAAACCAACGCTTTCAGATTTGAAAAGGCAAAACAAATCATATTTGACTTTGCCGACCGTTTCGGCTTGTTCGATGAAACACTGACTTTTGAAAAACTTTTCCCCGACGGTGTGCATATGGCTGCGGAATGGATCCCAAAGGCGGCTCTCACAGGAGTCCGTTACTACGGACAGCTGTTCTCCTCTCTCGGACAGCACGAGGCCTTTATGGGCAATTTTGAAAAAGCGGACGACCATTTCCAAAAGGCGATCGCTTGCTATAAACTTCTCCGCGACGGCAGTTCAGGAGACATCGGACAGACTATGAGCTATCTGGTCATCAACCGTATGGACTATGAAAAGAGCCCCGAAAAGCTGCAGCCTCTGATGGAGGAATATCTGGGCGGGAAACTTGAAGAAAAGGCCCGTGAATTTGCAGTTTCCTCCAGAGCCGAAGACAAATACTTTCACGCCATTATGCTGCGCTATTTTATGGAGCTTGAAAGTACCCATCCGGCAGTTAAAGCCTACCTTGAACTTCAGAAAAAATGGAAGTCAGAGGAAGGACATCCGTGGGAAATGATCGGCTTTTACCGTGCGTTGCTCATCAGTGATCCGCAGGAGAGAAATGAACTCCTTAAAAAGGCTTACAATATGGCTATGGATGGCGGTGCTGCACTGCATATTATTGCAAGTGTCATATTGGGCGGAATCTACAGTTTTACTCCTGCGGTAAAAGAAATATTTAAAACGCTTATCGGGATGACCTTCAAAGAAATTCCCGATATGGGCAACGCCCGCCGCAATGCCTTGCAGGAACAGATCCTTCATCCCGTTCCCCCTCTGGAACTTGCCAAAAAAGTTCTCCCCTTCAACTTCAGATAAGGAGCTTTAATTATGGAATTTGATACCACCAAACAAGGTTCCGTATGGCTTGGACCTTGGCATAAAGACTTGATTGAGGGAAAATTCGGCTGTGCCGAAAAGCAGCATTATGCTATGAACAACGGATGCCACCGGACTTCGGAACAATTAGTGTTTTTCCCGTTTACTTCCAAGAAAAACAATAAACCATTGTTGATATTGGCACCCGGAACTGCAGGTTTTGGCAAAAAAGCTAAAACATCATATCTACTGAATATTAGATTAATCGTTAGCAGGACGAATTTATACAGGCATTTTGAATATCAATGTGATATTTCAAAAGAAAAAATCAATGAGTTTGTGAATAATTACAAAATTGCATTAAGAAAACGGAAAAAAGGCAAAAAAAATGAACAATAAAACTTTGCATCTTCCTCAGGACTTGGTTGAAGCTTGGAATTATGCACGTTCTTCTGCTGACAAAAAGATGTCCCCAAGGGAAGAAAAGAAATTTGAGGATATTTGGTGTACACTCCAGAAAAAGTTGGCGAACAACCTGACACGCAGTAAAGTTCCCGGCATTTCGGGTGAAGATGAGGCATTAGATGCCGCCAGTGATTTTTTGGCAAATCTTTTCACTGGTCCCTCTCCGAATCATATTGCTTCTATAAGTTTTTTAGTTCAGCAAATGCGTAAATTTCTTGCAAAAAAACGCAATCCTGTTCAATATGAGCTGAATAATATTCTGCGCAATGCGCTGCTGACTTTGGAAAAAAGAGGCGAAGTTAAACGGGAACAGGGGTACAGAGGGGAAAAAATCACAAATAAAACACGTTTTGCTCTGATTAATATTGATTCTTCAGAACAGCTGACGGCTCAACGGGATGATTACGAATTCAATAAGCTGCACGGAAAAAATTTCTTTATTGCTTCACACAAAAATACTGGAAAAAATATTGAAAGAAAACGTTTGGTGGCACCCTCTGATGCAATGGCGTTGACGGTATATTTATTGGAAACTTTTAAAGGTTGGGTCAAATTGGAGGACTTGCAATGGGCAATGCCTTTTCATATTGCCGAGACCTTGCAGATAGTTCCTTTGTATACTGACAGTGATTCTGAAAATGCTGTCCTGATAGAAAAAGGTATAAATGAGGACTATGCTTATGGTTTTGAACTGCAGCAGCAGAATTTAGTATGTAATGAAATGAGTTCCAGGGTGTGGGAAAAAATTTGCAAGATCAGTGACAAAGTCTTTTGTCTGTATTATCTCCCCAAAGAACTTTTTGGTCAAAAAGGAGTAACCCTCAGCTCTCTGGGGCCGACTTCAACAGTAGGGGATCAAAAAGACAAGATTGCAAAAATCTTTTTTGCTGAAAGATTCAACCTTGAACTTTATAATGACGAAAGCCATAAACAGCATTATCGATTGATGCTTGGAACAATGAATAAAATTTTACAGGATTTGCAGGGTAGATGTACGGAAAAAGGCTATTCTCCATCCTTAAATAATAGTGAAGATCAACAATGAAGAATAGGAGAAAGTAACTATGAGTAACAACATTGTCAGTTACCTTGACCTGATACATCAGCGCATCAAACAGAATCCTCCCAAGGCCCTTCAGGGCGTAAAACTTGAAATGCCTGCTGCCGGTCAGCTGCACCGTCTGGCAGAATTTGATATGTATCCGGAATGGTTTTACCTTATTACTGAAGTCAATGAAAATTATTGCGAGGTCATCCCCGGCAGCTTGGATGGCGTTATGGCTGGAACGGAAGATATTATTCTTCCGGAAGATGTGATGGGGGATTATGTCTTTTTATCCCTTGATATGGCCGCCACATTGCCCATTGAAGCTGTAGGAGAGGGGTTTGCCGTCCTTGATGATGAAACCTACAACCGTGTGATTGATTCGCAGATTGAATATGAAACCGGTCAGAAGGGAGATGGACCTTCTTTTGCCTTTGCTTTGCTTGGATATGCCGGGGAAGAAGATTCCCGAAGAGTTTATCACACAAAAATCGCAGAACTCATACAACATTGGCAAAAAGAACTGCGTGCCGGAATATTTGAAGAAAAATCAACTGATGACATATGGCAAAACAGAGTCAAAGAAATTTTTGAGTCCTCTGAATTTGTTCCTGTCTTCCCGGTTCGGGAAGGGGCTTTGGCTGCCGGAGGGGAAGAAAAAGATCTTGTCTGCGAATGTACGGTCAATGGTTTCGCCGATCTGATCACTGTGGAATATGAGGTCAAAGCAAAAACTCTCAGAATCGTCTGCTTTACGCCGGATGATGAGTATTCATACCTCTTTGACCAGTGGCAGATCGTGGACAGAAAGGGCGAAATCATCGGCACGATTTCAGGTGAACGGGCTGTCATTGAGAATATGACAGACTTTGACGGTATGATCTGTTTGTGCGACACTTCCGGGCAGCTCCATCCCTTGCAGAATAGAGGTGAATAATGTTTTCTCCTGCCAAAGCTGAGCGGCATTTGAAAAAGTTTCCTTGTAATGTCATATTCTGCAGTACTGAAGTTTTGAAACAACTTGTGCCGAAAATGAGTGAATCTTTTCGTGCTGTCTGCGTTGCAGAACTTTTCCGGCGCTGGTTTATTACACGGAGCAGGGAAACGGCGGCAGTGATTGACTCGCTGCTGCTGAATGGTGAACGGCAGGAGTTGGAAAAAGTCTTGCGGGAATTCTTGAATGCACTTCCCTCCCGGGAAAAATTGACCGGCGATTTGTGGAAAACTGAAGACCCTTTTTCTTTGAAATGTCAGGCGGCAGTACGTTCTGTATTGATCCGGCTGTGCTGGGAAACGGCGGGGTTCATTCCTGTTTATATGGGGGAAAAGGCTTTTTTTATCCCCTTTGCTTTTGAACAGGGGCCCCGGCAAGTGGTGGATCTGACAGGTAAACGGCTGGAAATATGGTCAGAAAGTTATGCCGAAGCCGTTGACGCTGACTTTGGGTATACTTGTGTGATCCACTGTGTTCAGGAAGGACTCCCCCCACTGACCGGCAACAGTTTGATGCTGCCCCTTCTGCTGGCAAGCTGGCGCGAAAAAAAGTCGCTCTCTTACAATCATTTGCGTCTTTTGGCAACAGGAGCAATCGAAAAGGATACCCTCAAAGCTGTGGAAACGGCCGCCAAGGCGCAGGCCTTGAAGGCGGCTTTCCCTGATGCCGGATTTCTTTTTCCGGAAAGTACTAAATATTGTGCTGACAGAAGCAACGAGATCCCGCTGGCCATCGGTATGACAAACAAACAGCTGCTTGCCAGAATGCCTGAAATAATTGAACTCCACGGATTGCAGACACCGAACTTGCGTGATGCTATCAGACGATTGCCGCAATTGTTGGAGGAACGGGACGGGATCACTGATAAATGGCCGGAGCTTCTGAAAAGAGCTCAACACCATAAAAAATCGCTTTCAAAATTTGACACGGAGCATACCGGGGAGTATATGCTTGTTTTGATGCTTGAAAGCTCCATCTGCTGCCATATGGGAAAAACTCAAGAGGCTTTGAAAATCAATAAAAAAGCTCAAAATTTCGCCGCCGGAAAACCGGAGCTGGAAAAACATCTGCGCCGCATGGAGGTGGAAGAACTGGTTGAACTTCAGGATAATGAGAAGTTCGACGAGCTTTTCAGCCTTGCAGAGGAACTGGGAAAGCACATTGAGGAACTTGAAGACCCCGATCTGCTGATGCGCTACTACGGCACTATGGGGCAGGCATGGGCATACGGAACTTTGTCAGGGCGAAAGAACTGCAGCAAAGAACTGGCGAAGGAGTGTTTTGACAAAGCCGTCGCATACGCTCAAAAACTCAACTCCCCCGGAGATCTGGCTCAGGATCTCAATTACCAGATGCTCTGGTACGCTCTTTTTGACCCTGTTTCAGAAGAAGCTGACGAACATTATGAGGAAGTTGAAAAGTTTATTGCCGGCATCGAAGGGGATTTCAACGAAAATGTACGCAGCAAAAACCGTACCTATCTGCTGCGTTTCCGGGCATTCGGCTTTTACCGTGCCCTGCTGATGGGGGAATGTTCCGACTTGCCTGATATGGAACAGTTCACACTTCCGGAGTGCTGGTGGCTTCCGGCGACGGTCGACAAATACTGCGGAGCGGTCTATGCCGCTTTCGGAGAAAAAGAAAAAGCCCGGCGCTCCTTTGAAAAGGCAAGTCAGCTGAAAAACGATGGGGGAGACCCTGTTATCGATATGATCCGGCTGACCATTTTCACAGAAGCCTGGCGTTTCCTCGGGGATGAAGCATACAAAAAGCAAGCCTTGGAGCTTGCCGGGGAACTGGCAGACAAATATCCTTCTGCCCTTCTCTGGCAGGATTTTCTGGAAGGCAGAGGCGAATTCCCCGGCTTGAAGTATTGGTATTGATTATGAACATATACGATTTATTTTATTAAAAAGGAGAAAAAATTATGTTTGATTCTGAAAAAAGCAAAAAAGAGCCCCATATTCTGCCTGATAACCGGAGCCGGGCTCTGGCGGATCTGCTCAACACACCTCAGGAACGGAACAAAGTTGAGGATGAAAAAAAGTATTTTCTGCTTTACCTTAACTATGCTGTCAACAACATCAAACAGCTGACCGGTTTGCGGCGTGATGATGAGGGGAAAGTTCGGGAAGAACTGAACAAAGCCGCCGACAGCGTTATTGTCAAAACGGCCAATTTTCTGTTCCTTTTCAATATGGATGATCCGGAACGGGATTTCAAGGACTACAAAAAACTGACCATTATGCTGGTCACAAAAATCTTTGCCTTGAGAAATCTTTTCGCTCATCCCGACGGCAGAGATATCAACGCTCTGCTGGCAGACAGGGAATTTTTTGTACTGCTGGAAGGGATCCTGCTGACGGCGGCCCGGGATAATGCCGTTTCAGAAGGTATGCGGGGTGATAAACTTTTCAAACTCAAACTGTTGAACAAGCATCTCTATATCCCTGAAACAGACTTGCTTTATGAAAAGTCCAAGGCTTATGAATTCACCCGCAAAGGACTTATTTTCATCACCTGTCTGGGACTTTACCGGGATGAAGCCTTTGAATTCTGCTCGCTTTTTTCTGATATGCGGTTGCCTGTGCGCTGTCCCGGGGGGATCGATCCTGCTGAATGCGAAAATGCCGCCTGCCAGAGCAGCGAAAAGGTTTGCAATGTTGCCAAGGCAAAGGCACTTATTTCTATGTTCACTTACTTTTCCTGCCGCAAGGGGCGGGACGTATTTGACGGCGAAGAATTGGATTTTACCTGTTTTGCCGACATTATGGGCTATCTGAACAAAGTCCCCGCAGATGCTATGGACTATCTCGCCCTTGAAAGTGAAAATGCCCGTATGGAAAAGGCCAAAAGTGAATCACGCAGAGAAGATGTGAACAAGGAGACCGAATACAAACTCCATAAGCGTTTCAAAGAGCGTTTTATCTCTTTTGCCGCAGGGTATTGTGAAGATTTTGACCTTCTGCCTGTTCTGCGTTTCAAACGTCTGGATATCTCTGAAACCATCGGCCGAAAACGTTATACTTTCGGCAAGGAAACCGACAACAGTGTCCGTATGAACCGGCATTATGCCATTGCCAAAGAGGCCATCGGCTTTGAGTTCCTGCCCGAAGAACATTATGGGGAGATCCGGATCAAATCTCTGCGCAGCACTATCAGCGAAAGCGAACTGCGGAAACTCCTTTATCTGGGACTTTCTGCTGAGCCAAACAACCGGAAGGTCAAATTTGACCTCATCAACCAGAAGATCAAAGAATATTTCGTTGCCTATCACCGTATTCTTGAGCGGATGGTCAATCTTCCCGAACTGACAGGGTACCGAATCGACAAACAGATGTGGGACGATCTTTGTACCGTTACCGGAAGCACTGTTACGGCTCTTTGTGAAAGCGGGGTCAGTTTTCTTGAGATCCTTTCTGCTTATTTCCCCGAAAATCTGAGCCGCTGCTTTATTGAATTTGACAACAGGCCCGGCCAGGAAGAACTGCACGAACTTCTCTGCAACCGTTTTATTTCTATGCAGAATCAGGCGGCAGACTTTCTGGCCCGGATCAGAACGTTGAAGAAGTGGAAACGGACTCCTGCCGAAAAGCGTAAAACCCCTTTCCCCCCTGATTGTTCCCCTGAAGAAGTCCTCGGCTCCAACCGCAGCAGCCGTCTCAATGACGGAATGCTGACAGCACGGGTCTTTGATTTGCTGAACCTCTATCTGACTCCGGAAGAAAAGTTCCGCCAGCTCCCCCGGGGCGAACAGCACAATGGTGTCAAAGATCACGAATATCAGCTTTTCCACGCTGCCATCGGTAAATATTCTCTTGATCAGAAAGGTTTTGAAACGCTGCTCAAGAAAAATCGGGAATCCCTTTACAATGCCATTTGGGAACCTTTGACCCGCAAGATCAAAAAACTTGTCCAAGAAGAGCAAGCCCATATCGAGCATTATGATCTGCGTGATGCAAAAGGAAGAAAGAAACGTGCCGGAAAGACTCTGATGATGCTTGCCGAGGCGGCGGCTGATCTTTACTGGGAGTTCTGCGAAAGAAAGATCACCCAACTGGAAGAACGTGATCCTTACAGTGTGGAATTTTCTGAATTGAGCCGTGAGTGCCGCCGTTACGGTGTCAAAACCGGAATGCCTCTTGACCGTGCCTCTCTGATCAAAACGATCCTGCGTATTGATGAGGAACGCTGGGCCAATGCTTATGACTACCGGAACCGTCAGCCTTTCCGGGGAAGGGAACTCAAGAGCGTGGAACACATTGTTTCACAGGTGCCTTTCCCCAACGGTTTTGCTGACAGGTGTGTCAGAAAGAAGGGCAATACCCCTCTTTTGAGCGATGGTACTTTTGATTTTTACAAGGCGATGGCAGAATTGCCGCTGCCTATTGCTTTGCGGGATTATTACAATGTTCTGCCTCTGATCGAATTTGTGCGCAGCAAGAGTCAGGCAGGATTGAACCTGACCGGTTATGCAGATTTTTCACGGACAGCTGTTGACAAGGTGCGCCGCAGTATCAAGAAATCCCAGTATCAGGATAAACTGCTGCTGCTGATCGCTTTGGAGTACCGCCAGCGTTTTATGGAGTCCAAAGGCAATTCCTTCAAACAGCAGCTGAACAAAGAAACTGATGTGTATGATTATTGGGGGACTCCTGTTATCTGCGAGCGCAAGACAGAAGTCAAACGCTATGCCGTCAAAGTTTATCCCAATGACCTGACCCGGCCCCACTTTGCCCAGGTGATTTACAAGAAAAATCTGGATATCCTGGCATCACTGCTTGATCCTGCGGGAAAAGAGTTTGACTTCTTTGACTTGCAGAAAAAGTTTCGTGATGTACAATCCGCCGACCGCAACCGCCGTTTGGAGATCCTGCCTGAACTCGCCAAATTTGAAGCCAAAGTTACCTTGCCCCCCGGTTTGATTTATGAAGGAAAATCTGATAAGGAAAAACGTGATATGGAATTTCCCTGTTATCAGCATTTTTATCCAGCCCTCAGCCGTGAAGAATTTGAGATCCTTGTGGAAACCCGCAATGCGGTTTACCACGATGGATTGAATATTCAGACGTCAGAAGCGCTGAAAATCCTGAAAAAGTTCAACGCCAAAGTGTCTTTCAGACGCTGAAAAAGAGTACAGGTAAAACAAGGTGTTCCGGATCGTAGAAATCACCCGTTGCGGTACGAAACTGCAGATCCGGAACGCCTGTCTGGAAATAATTATTGAAAATCAATTACAGGCGGTTTTTCCTGTCAATGAACTTTCGGCTTTGCTGATTTCGGAACCGGCAGTCAGTTTTTCCGGTTTTGTACCGGCAGTTTTGGCGGAAAAAAAGATCCCGCTGATCATTTGTAATGGGAAAATGGTTCCCGGGGCGATTTTGTATCCCTGTTCTTCAAATGCGGATTTCAGCAATACTCTATTGGAGGCTCAAATATCAGTTGGCAAGCCATTCAAAAAAAGAATATGGCAAAAGTTGATTTCCGCCAAGATCACCGGGCAATCCTGTGTCTTGAAAAAATGGCGTCAGAGCAATGTGCTGGAAAATTGGAGCAAAGAGGTGTCAAGCGGGGATCGGGAAAATCTGGAAGGGCAGGCTGCTGCTGTTTATTGGCGTCAACTGGGTGTGTTCCCGAAACGGGACCGTTCTGCGGAAGATGCCAACAGGCTTTTTAACTACACTTATACCGTTTTATTTGCGGCCTTTGCCAGAGAAATCGCGGTAGCTGGGTTATTTCCGAAACTTGGTGTATTTCATCACCACAGGAATAATCCATTCCCCTTGGCATCAGATTTGATGGAGCCTTTCAGGGCTGTTATGGATGAAATCATATTGGGATACCTTGAAATGGAGCCTGCAGAATATACATTGTCACCGGCAACCAGGAAAGAATTGTTGAAAAGGATCTACAGCTTTCGTTTGCTTGGTGAGCAGGGGCGGATTTCTCTGTTTGACGCTTGCCGGAGCTTTGTGCAGTCCTATAAAAAAGCCTTGTTGGCAAATCAGCCGGCATTATTGCATTGTCCTCAATGGAAGGGAGCCTTGTCAGGTGTGGGTTATTGCAGCATTTGATCTGCCGGTAGAAAATTCTGATGCAAGAAGGCAATACTGGGAATTCAGAAAACTGCTTTTGGAATTTGGTTTTTCTCCATTTCAGAAATCTCTTTTTTTCCGCTGGATCGCATCAGAGAAAAGGGTGGGAAGCTTTCTTGCCGAAGTCAGAAAACAAGCTCCGGCAGAGGGAGACATTTTGTTGTTCACTCTTCCTGATTCCACTTTTCAAAAAACATTACACATTCGTGATGGCGTTTCGCAATCAATGCCGATATTGCCTGAAGAGTGGCAAATTTTTTAAAAACACTTGTAATTTTTTTAAAAAATGCTATATTACGGTGAAAAAGGGAAGTGATTTCTTCATTTTTTTTACGGTTCTTTAATCGTAAGTTCCTGCAACCACAATGGTTTTGCAGGGAATAGGCTGTGATAGGGATCCGCCATGGATCCAAAAACAGCTTATGCCCTCCGCAGAAAGGAATCCGCTGTGCTGTGATAGGGATCCGCCATGGATCCAAAAACAGCGTATACTGTCAAGGCTCGGAACATTGAGCGCTGTGATAGGGATCCGCCATGGATCCAAAAACAGCTTGTCATTTTTAGGATTCGGAAGGAAATACTCGCTGTGATAGGGATCCGCCATGGATCCAAAAACAGCGAAAGCACATTGATAGTGAAATCGCATTCAGCTGTGATAGGGATCCGCCATGGATCCAAAAACAGCACAACTGAAACAGAATCCGGGAACTGCTTCGCTGTGATAGGGATCCGCCATGGATCCAAAAACAGCCGAATTGGTTCTGAACAATTCAATACCTTCGCTGTGATAGGGATCCGCCATGGATCCAAAAACAGCAAATTCGCCATTGACCTTTACGACATACTTGCTGTGATAGGGATCCGCCATGGATCCAAAAACAGCTTCAACAGCGGGTAATAATTGAGAACGTCCAGCTGTGATAGGGATCCGCCATGGATCCAAAAACAGCACAAACATTTCGTTCTCTTGGGGTATATAGCTGTGATAGGGATCCGCCATGGATCCAAAAACAGCTGCTGGG
>JAZUPO010000199.1:0-4353 GCA_045605205.1 Victivallaceae bacterium | reverse complement strand
CTTTTAATTTTTGACAAAAAGTCAAAAATTAAAAGCGGTCTGTAAAAACTTTCTGGGAAAAATAGTTTTCTTACCTACCCGTAATGGGAACAGAGCCTTTGAAAAAAAAGCTGCTGTAAAAGTTGATTTCTTGCAGCAGCTTTGTTGTTTTATGATGTCAGAGAGCGACAGTTTTGCCGGTTTTGCGGGATTCTTCGGCAGCGAACACCATAAGATGGCTTTCGAGGGTTTCGTCTACACCGCTGAGGACTTTTGAACGGTCTCCTGTGGCAAGGGCACTGACAAAGGCTTCCATAAGGCCGTAGTCACCCCCGCCGTGGCCGCTGGTGATATTGCCGTCGTTGGCAACGTTGGAGTCATATTCTGTCACCTGATCGGTCAGGAAGTTTTTGACCCGGATCATACGGCTGTCGGTTTTGATGTAGCCTCTTGTACCGAAAATCCGGGTGATACGGCCTTCGTCATTAAAGGCGGTCATCGTCATTTCAGCAGTACGGTGGTTTTCAAATTCCAAATTGACAGTTTGGTGGTCGACAACATCGTTGTCACAAGCGTAAACACAGCGGCCGTAGGGGCCTTCTTTCAGGGCTTTGAGGACGCCTTCGGGAGTCAGGTCAGTGGTGAGCACTGCGGTGGGCCAATTTGTATTGCCTTTAAAGATCCGGTCACGCAGATAGATCTTCATTGCTGAATAGGGACAGAAAGCTTCAACTCCGGCCGGACAATCTGTGCAGCGGTCAGCTGCTCCGGCAGGCTGATTGGCTTTGTTGAAGTGGAAAAGTGAACCGAAAGAGTGGGCGTTCAAACATTTGAACCCCATTACATAACGGAGCCAGTCCAAATCGTGGCAGCACTTGGCAAGGAGCATAAAACTTGATTCTTTCTCATTCCGCCAGTTGCCCCGGACAAAGGAGTGGGCCTGATGCCAATGCTGGAGTCCTTCAAGATGCTGAATGGAAACGATATCTCCGATGACACCTGAGTTGAGGACCTCTTTCAGTTTGCGGGTGAACGCTGTATAACGCAGCACGTGGCACACGGCAAAAGTAACATTGGCTTCTTTGACAGCGGCCACGATCCTGCGGCAGGCATCAGCGGTGGGGGCCATTGGCTTTTCAAGCAGGATATTGTAACCCAGTTTGGCAGCGGCAATAGCGGGTTCTTCGTGCATTGCATCCTGAGTACAGATCAGAACTGCATCCGCAAATTTAGGCCGGGCCAGAACTTCACGCCAGTCACGGAAGCGGAGTTCTTCTGGAATGTTGTGATCGTTTCCCACCCGGTTGCGGTAAAAATCCCGGGGTTCGGCACAGGCGACGATCTTGGCCTTTTCGGGGTAGTTTTTGACAAATCCGGCATATCCGGTTCCGCGGGAACCGCAGCCGATCACGATCAATTCAGGTACTTTTGCCATAACGATTATTCCTTAAAAATTATTTTAACGGTTGGATTCTTTATTTAATATACCAGTATTTATACTTTTATTCAAATGTAAAAAAAGAGTTTTTTCCGTCTGAGTTCCATTTCAAAGTACAAAACGGACGGATCAGAGTGGGCGTTCAGCAAAAGTCAAAGCGGAACACCTTTGCTGTTTCCCGGGTATTGTCAAGGGCATCGATGACAAGTTTTATTTCTGAACAAACTCTTTCCACCGGAATAACGGTAAAACGCTGATAATTGTTTTGGTTCTCAAAGAATACTTCTCCGTCAAGTTCCAGATGAAATCCTTTGACCAGAGTGGCAGGAGGCATATAAACTGCAGGGATGAGAGTATAGTTTGAAACCATATTCAAGTGATCTCTGCTCAAGTCTGAGTCAAAAACAATTCTGATCTCTTTGACAAACTGTCTGGAAGAAAGCGTATAGCTTGCAAAACTTCCTGCCCGGCATTCCCAGGCGTTTGTTTCTGTATCGAGCTGGCGGTCGAGACCGTTCCGTAACTTTTCTGCATCTCCTGCCGAGCTCTGTAAAGAGGCATCCCGGCAAATTTCTGAGATGTTCCGTTTGAATCCGGGAAGGTAACAATCATCATCCAGAAGAGTCTGCTGAATGGCTTTGGTATATTTTTCCGCAGCTTCCCGGTTTGAAGCACATTTATTGGCAACGGCGTGAAATACCGTTGTCCCAACGGCCTGTCCTAAAAGGGCACAGGTGGCCATAACCCGGGAGGAGCTCAAGGCCACGTGAGTGGTACTGATATTGCGTCCGGCACAGAAAAGATTGGTAATGTCTGCGGAATAGAGTGAACGCAAAGGAATGGTGTAGGGCTGCTTGAGTTTGATGCAGAGATTGGGCGGACCTGTATATTCGAAGCCGTCCGGGTGGTGGTCATCCACGGGCCAGCCGCCGTAAGCGACAGCATCGTCAAAAACAGTTCCTTCAAGAATCTCCTTTTCGCTCAGGATATGATCGCCTGTATAGCGGCGGCTTTCTCTTTTACCGGGCAGAAATCCCACCCAGTCAAGGATCCAGTTGTCAAGGCCGTAATCACCGTGATTTTTAAGGTGATCCCAGAGTCCGAAAGCGATTTTCAAAAGTTCGTCCCTGATCTCCTCCGTATCGCGGATGGTGTCCCGGTTGCCCCCCAGTTCAAGATACCAGAAGTTTTGGCGTTTGCCCATTCTATACCCCCTGGGAGGCAGTGATTTTTCGTCAGGATAAACCTTTGCCCAGGCGGGGGGGATAAATTTCTTTGGAGAATCGGTTTCCCGGGCTTGCAGAATACAGCTCAGGCCCATTGTTTTCCGGTCGGGGGTATCCTGAGCAAGAGTTTCGTTGAATTCGGATTTTTCTTCTCTGCCCCAACGGTATCCGGCACCGGTAAGGGGAATAAGCACACTGTCTCCTGAGCAATCGGCAAAGAAGTCTGCCGCAACTTCGTGAAAAGTCTGGGTGGTCTGCTGATAACCTTTGATGCTTTTTATACGGTTGTTTTCGCAAACTGCCTCCTGGCAGGAACAATTCAGCAGCAAGGTGAGATTTTCCTGAAAACGGACCTTTTCATAAAGAATACTGTCCCAGACGGAGTAACAGGGCGTGGTATTCCGGTAGAGATTTTCCAGACGCAGTTCCTCAATAATACCGGTTTCGAGCACTCCTGGAGTGCCGCAGACCCACATTCTTACTTCGCTTGAGGCATTGCCGCCCAGAACCGGTCTTTCGTGCATTAAGAGTGTTTTGATGCCGTGCCGGGCAGCGGCAATGGCTGCACACATTCCGGCAAGACCGCCGCCCACGACACAAAATTGTACTTGATGTTTGATGATGTCAAGCATTTTTTTTCTCCTTGAAGTGAATATAGAGCTTTAATATAGCACAAAACTTTGGTTTTACAACTTGCTGAAAGGGGGATTTTTTTTTCAGTCGATTTTACAACTCTGTATCGTGACGGGAATTTTCTGAAAATGCAAGATGTCTTTTCCGGTAATTCCGGGGAGTTTCTCCGGTATATTTGCGGAAAAATTTGTCAAAATAGATCAAGTCGTTGAAACACATCTGCAACGCAAGATGGGAAATTGAAATATCTGAATAGGCAAGAAAGTGCTTAGCGATCTTGATCCGTTCCCGGTCAATGATCTCTTTTGTCGTCATTCCGCTGGTTTTTCGTACCAGAGTGAGCAGGTGTCCCGCTGTACAGTTAAAGTGTCCGGCACACTCTTCAACAGTCACCGGAGCCCCCTTCCGGCTTTGAACAAGAAGTTTCAGCTTGCGGATGAGCCAGGGTTCTTCTGAATTGGCTCCCGCAATGATCCTGCGGCAGAATCCCCAGACCAATTGTTCCAGCAGTTCAACTCCCGGCAGGGCCGCATCCAGGGGAAATTCTTTTGCGGTATTAAAAAGTTCAGGAAGAGCGACGGAACGGAAAATTTCTCCCAGTGCCTTGATCCATACCAATTGTATTTCTCTGAGTTCAGGTTCGGTAAAAATAATATATTCCGGTAAATCTTCTTTGTTCTCTTTGATAAAAAATTTGAATGAATAATCGCAGAATCCGGAATCTGACTGAATCCAGAGACAGTGTTCTTCCCCCGGCGGGATCAATATGGCATCCCCGGCAGTAATGAGACGCCGTCCTTTTGAGCTTTCCATTTCTGCCTCCCCTGAAAAGACCAGATTCAGCTGATAAAATGAATGACGGTGCATCTTGCTGATAAATTCCGAACCGACGTCAAAATCATAGCCGCACAAATAAATGGATATGGGTTTTTCAAGTTCTTTATTCACGGGGGATTTTTCCTTTTCTTTTTTATTAATGAGGTAATTTCAAAAGTCATTCAAAAAATGGCAAAGATGTCATTCGCAAAGAGCTGTAAAGGGTAGTTTGAGGCTGCTACCTGCAAGGTAACAGCCGAA
>JAZUPO010000198.1:0-11030 GCA_045605205.1 Victivallaceae bacterium | reverse complement strand
GTTCCGCCCACAGCCACAGGGAAGAAGGTATCAATAGTACGCTGCTGGGTGATCAAAGTCTTTTCAGGCAGAAGTTTTTCGGCATAGTCTGAAATGGGAATTTTCACCGGCTGATACTGGGTCATCGTAATATTGCGGCGTTCGCCCCGGTCGTTGACTGCCACAGCCATCGTATCGTCAATGGTGTAGGAGCCTGCGGGGGTGACGCTTTCAAGTTTCCATTCGCCCTGATAGCTGAAAGGAACCATAATGTAATGGGTGATGATCCCTTCGGGGACAGACCCCAACCGGTCACCTGCCACAACAGTGTCACCGGCTTTGGCAATGGGAGTCCACTCCCACTTTTCCTCTTTGTCAAGGGCTCTCAGGTAGACACCGCGCTGCAAAAAGAATCCGGAGTGCTCAGCCAGCAGATTCAGCGGGTTCTGCAAACCGTCGTAAACCCGCTTCAAAAGGCCGGGGCCCAATTCAACGCTGAGGAGTTCGCCGGTAAATTCCACACCGTCACCCACTTTGAGGCCGCCGGTACTTTCAAAAACCTGCAAATCGGCCCGGTTGCCCCGGACACGGATAACTTCACTTTTCAGACGGCTGTCGCCCACGTGGACGTAAGCCACCTCGTTCTGCATAACTTCGGCGGTAAATTCAACGGTGATCATATTACCGTTGACGCCGATCACTTTTTCCAGATGAAGATTGTCAGACATAAATTATTACTCCTGTCGGAACGCTTCCCGGGAAAGCCGCTCCAAAGCGATATCAAAGGTTTTCCTTCCCGGTTCAAGTTTCCTGTTACGGTATTTATTCACGATGGCGAGTTTAAGACGGTAGGCACAAAGAGCATCAAAGTGGAACTCTTTGCACACCAGCTGCTCTTCTATAAAATTCCAGCGCAGTTTGTCGATGATAAGTTCCCGTTCCGCCGGGTCTGCCGTGTTGGCAAGGAGACCTGCCGCAGCATCATATTCGCCGTAATATTCAGGCGGATCAGGCAGATCCAGCTGCACACCGGCCTTATCGGCACGACGCCGGGCGATGCGGTTACGCAGATAAAGTTCAAATTTGCCGTAAGTTTTGTAGAACGCCGTCAACTCTTCCTGTTCCCCCCTGAATTCAGGAGTGACAGTACCGTCAAAAGCGGTCAACGCAGCAAAGTGAACCTTATCAAGCTCACCGGCACAGAGATCATCGAATTCCTCAAGCGTCATAGGTGCCTGGGATTCCAGATCCAGTCCGGGGAGTGAAGCTATGAGAAAACAGTACATAATTAACTTACTTTTCTCCGGCAAATATTGCGGCGATCTTGGGAGCGGTGTATTCGGCCAGCAGTCCGGTCAGAGCTTCGGTCGAAAAGTCAAAGAAAAGTTCTCCACCGGTAAAATTGACTTCCATACCGCCGCGGATAGTGGACTCTGCCAGCACCCGGGGCTGTTTTTTGAAGCTGGAAACAAGAGCACCTTTAAGGGCAGCATCCAGAGCAGCAGCATCTTTCACAGAGGCAATAACGGAGACTTCTGCATCGGGATCAGCAATAAATGAAGTTCCCAGAGTTTTGACCAGTTCTGCCATAAACGCAGGGGTCATCGTCTCTTCGGCAGCACCGGCGACTGCGGTGGAAATGCGGCTTTCAAGTTCAGTTTTGAGTTTGAGAACAACATCCCGGGCGGCCTGTTCAATAGCATTTTCGGCACGTTTCTGCAGAGTTGCGGCTTCTGCGGCAGCATCTTCTTTCATCTGGGCCGCTTTTTCGCGTGCTTCCGCAATGATAGCGGCGGCATCGGCTTCTGCCTTGGCGATAATAGCATCACGCTGGGCATTGGCCTTCATCACGCCGTCGGAATTGATCTTTTCCAAAAGGCTCTGAAGTTCTTCTGACATTGAAATATCCTTTCAATTTTAAGTTTATGTTACACTATGCTCCTTTTGGAACAGCACACGCGGGCTGAATACAAAAAGTTCATCTCTGTAATATACCACAGTTTCATAAAAATTGCAATTTTTTTTTCAATATTCCTTCATATTTCCCGAGGTTACTTGCAATCTTTGGAAATTCAGAGTATATTAAGTGCAGTATATTTATTTTTGAGAGCTATGAAAGACTGTAATTCAAACACTATTCCGGCACGGTGTGCCATTCTTATGAGCGGCAGCGGCAGCAATGCTGAAGCACTCCTTGAATTTGAACGTTCACTGCGCTCTTCTGCTTACGAAACCGCTGTCCTTGTGACCGATGCACCTGAAAATTCCCGGGCAAAAGAGATCGCCGCAAAATATTCCCTGCCCCTTGTCGAACACGATATCCGGAAATTTTACCGGGACCGGGGCGAGGACTCCATAAAACTTGACCGCCCCCGGCGGCGGGAGATCAGAGACGAATGGAGTGACGGACTTTTGCAGAAAATTATGGAATACAAGGTGCAATTTGCCTGTTTTGCAGGATTTGTCCCCCTTTCCAACATCGCCCGGCACCTGCCCTGTCTCAATGTCCACCCGGGAGATTTGACCAGATGCGACGAAGCCGGAAACAGAATCTACGCCGGACTTCATATTCTGCCTGTGGAGCGGGCTATTCTCAACGGAGAAACCTCGCTGAGAAGCAGTGTCATCCTTGTTCAGCCCTACACCGGAAGCGGTGCAAAAGAGATGGACGCAGGTCCCGTGCTGGGGATTTCAACGCCGCTGCCCATCGACCTTGAGGGACACACTCTTACTGAACTTACCCAATGCTGTTCGACCCGGATCCCCGGCACAAGATGTAACGATGTTCTCAGAAATCTTGCCCTTGCACATATTGAACGTTTGAAACTCCGGGGCGACCACATCGTCTTCCCCCGGGCGACAGCCGATTTTGCAGCCGGAGCATTCAACTGTGACGGTGGTCAACTCTTTTACAAAGGAGCTCCCGTCCTGTCTGTGGAATATTCCCCAGACAAAGCTCCCAGAAAAATCACCCTCTGAATACAATTACTACTATTCCAAATAACATAAGGAAAACAAATTATGCGTATTGATCTCTGGCCCGGAAAGGATATGGGGGAATTTATGCCCTATATGGAAACCTTTATTCTTGACACCCCCACCCCCAGAGGTGCTGTCATCGTCTGCCCCGGCGGCGGATACAGCCACCGGGCACGTCACGAAGGCAACCCGGTTGCAGAACGTTTCAACGAACTCGGATTCCACGCCTTTGTTGTGGAATACCGGGTGGGGGAAATCAAATTCCCCGATCCCCAGCAGGATGCGTTCCGTGCCATAAAAATCATCCGTCAGCACGCTGCTGAGTGGAAGATCATCCCTGACCAGATCGCCATCGGCGGATTTTCAGCCGGCGGCCACCTGGCTGCTTCAACCGGAGTTTTCTTCGACGAGGTGGATGCTTCTTTCGGCGACGAAGCCGATGCTTTTCCCCAGCGTCCGGATGCGCTTTTCCCCTGCTATCCTGTGATCGACGTTGATCCCAACCGTTTCGGCCACGCCGGAAGCGGCCAGTATCTTGCCGGAACAAAGACACCTTCTCAGGAGCAGCTGGATCAGCTTTCACTTCAGCTCCACGTCAAAGAAAACACGCCCCCCGCTGTTATGTGGCACACCGCCGATGACGGCGTCAAAGTACAGAACTCCCTCGCTTTTGCCGATGCTATCTGGAAAAAAGGCGGTACCGCTGAACTCCACATTTTTGCCCACGGCCCTCACGGTCTGGGACTTGCCGGAGATTACGAAAATATCAAAGTCTGGCCAGAACTTGTAGCTCAATTCCTGAAAACCGTCTGCAAATTCACTGCTGAATAAATCTCCACAGGGAGCCGGAAAAATGATCGAAGAAACTCTTTTTACTCACTCTGACATCGACTACATTACCCGGAAACTTCCGGAAGTTGTTGCAGGCATTAAAGGAAATATCCGCGAATTTTCCGGCTGCCCCGTACCGCTGCCCATTGCCGGAGCCTGTTATAACGGGATCTGGATGGAGCACAATCAGGATTGGTTCTTTCTGGCAGATATGTACCCCGAAAACGCCTGGGCCGCGGTGGAAATTTTTATGGCACGCCAGAAAGAAAACGGCCTCTTCCCCGTGGTACTGCGTACCACCGGAGAGGCTTTTTACCGGCAGATCCAGAATATCTGGCCCTTTGCCCGGTGTGCCTTTGAAATCGCCAAAAAACTCAACAAAGGCGAAGCTGACCTCAAACGGATCTACAATGCGGGCGTCCTTTATGACAAGTGGCTGGGAGCTTACCGGGATCACAAAAATCTCGGTCTGGTGGAAATGTTCTGCGAATTTGATACAGGACACGACAACTCCCCCCGGGTAACTGACGGAGGACTGCCCAAAAATATAAATCCCGATGCCGGCACGATGCCCGCCTTGTCCATATTGCCCATACTGGCCCCCGACCTTTCAGCGATGCGTTTTCAGGCACGGGCCGCCCTGAGCGAAATTGCAGTGCTGTTGGGAGATGATGCCGGTGCGGCCTATTGGCGTGAACAGTCAGAAATCACCGTTTCTGCCATAAGAAAATATCTTTACGATCCTGAAGATGACTACTATTATGATGTTGATTCCTCGGGCAAGTTCCGCAAATACCGCACGGAACATCTTACCCGGCTCTATCTTAATGAAGTCGTTGAACAAAAAGAATTTGACAGACAGTATCAGCGTTATTTTGAAAATCCTCAGGAATTTGCAACGGCCTTTCCTTTTCCTGCTGTATCAATCAGCGATCCTTCTTTCGTCAAGGAGCTTCCCAAGAACTGCTGGGGCAGCAACACACAGGCGTTGACTGCACTGCGTGCTTCTATGTGGCTGCCCCGTTACGGCAGGGCCGATGAGCGTGAACGGCTGCTGAAGCGATGGATGAGAGCGTTTATTGACTACAACAGTCCTTTCCCTCAGGAACTCAATCCCTTTACAGGAGAACCGATCGGAAACGGAGTCAATTATATGCCCAGTCTGTTTATTTTCAAACAGGCAGCAGAGGTTATCCTGAAAAAATAAGCTCTTATCTGATCTTGTAGATCCTGCGGTGATAGTTGATGATCCCTATGGCAATGGCACGGCAGATCTGTTCCTGCCAGACAGGAGAAAGAAGTTTCTGTTCTTCTGCACTGTTGGAAAGGAATCCCATTTCCAATAGGACTCCCGGCATTTTCAAGGGCCGCAACACAGCAAAACGCCCCCTTCTGACTCCCCGGTCAGCACCTTTGAAACGGGAAAGCATAGACTTCTGAAGTTCAAAAGCCAAAAGAAAATTGTTGGCATCAAAGGTATTGCCGGGAAAAAATGTGTTTATACTTTTTTTCTGATTGGTGGATGCTGCTCCGGCGGGAGTCAGGCAATAAGTTTCTATTCCGGCGGCTCTGCGATCCGTAGAGGAATTACAGTGCAGAGAAACAAAAATATCCCCCCGGTAACGGTTGGCTAAAGCACTGCGCTGATTGAGGGGAACAAGAAAATCACTCTTGCGGGTAAGTATGACCTCGTAACCGCATTTACGGAGAATTTCGGCTGTTCTTTTGGCAATATTCAATACAAAACGTTTTTCAATGATCCGTTTTCCTGATGCTCCCCGGTCAAAGCCGCCGTGTCCCGGATCCAGAATGATCCGGCGCAGTGAATGACGGCGGGCACTGCTGCCTGTCTGGAACAGGGGACGCAAGATACTGTTCACATCGATCGCACTGATGTAACAGCTCTTTCCGTAACGCCGCACGGGCAGACTTCCTGCGACAGCCACATTGGCAAAACGGAAATCCGCCCGTTCAGGCCGGAAGGAAAAATATTCTTTTCCCCTGGCCAGATAGAGAGTCGTTTTGGAAGAAAAATATCCGGCTCCCATTTCTCTGGCAACGGAACCTGCGTGACGGTAAAGTCTGCCGCCGATGACCATTACCGGCTTGGCACCGGAAAGAGTAAAAAATACCAGCAGCAGAAACAGGATCCTGACCCCCGGGAAATATTTTTTCATCTTTTTCCTGACCTGTTTTTTCCGGCAGCGGCATACTCTGCCATTTCAATAAATCCCAATGTATCTTCAGTGGGAGGATACATCCCGAAAATTTTTTCACCGATCTCCACATTTTCCCGCAGAGAACCAAACACAAACGCTTTGGCATCCTGCACAGTTTCGTCCCAGGTAAAGGTCAAAGCGGTCAGTGCCGCCATCGCCGCCGACATAGTGCAGCCCGTTCCGTGTGAAGCATAGGGAGGCAGCTGAAGTTTCGGAGAACTCAATGTGTAAATTTTCCCTTTATAGCAAACATAGTCAACAGAGCTGTTTCCTTTGTCATCGTGTCCGCCTTTGAGCAGCACATTGGTCTGCAGTTTATCAGCCAATGCTGAAGCTGCCTCAGCATATTCCCGGGGATTGGAAATTTCTTTGCCGAGAATAAAGGCCGCTTCAGGAATATTCGGAGTCACCCAGAGAGCCCGGGGCAGCAGTTCTTTAATGATTTTTTCAGTTGCGTCATCTCCTTGCAGCTGACATCCTGAGGTGGAAAACATTACAGGATCACAGACCAGTTTCAGCTTATATTTTTTGACAGCTTCGATCACAGCTTCAACATTTTCCACTGACCCCAGCATACCGGTTTTTGCACTGCGGACAGCGATTTTTGCCATAACAGCATCTATCTGAGCTGCGACCGATGCTCCGGGCAAAACATCGACCCGGGTCACAGCTTCCGGATTCTGAGCCGTAACAGCAGTAACAGCTGCACAACCGTAAACCCCGAAAGCATTGAATGTCCGCAAATCAGCTTCGATCCCGGCACCGCCGCTTGAATCACTGCCGGCAATGGTCAGAGCACTGGGATAATATTCTTTTGGGGTATTTTTTTCCTTTTTCGCCATAGTGTTTTTTCCTTAATCTTTTCTGACCTTCAGCGGCGTTCCTGATGACCCGTCAAAGGCACTTGCGTGGCGGGCCCTGAAAAAGCGGACGATAGCCTCCTGACTCCGGGCCGGTGTATAAGAATCCGATTGCCCGGCAGGAGTGTAGCTGCCATCGTTTTTCAGTTCCCGGAGCTTGTCGCTGTCATTGAGGTGAAGTGAAATCATTGTGTCGATCTGTTCCCGGAGTTCACTTTTTTCCACTGGAAACATCAATTCGATACGCCGGTCAAGATTCCGGGTCATCCAATCGGCACTGGAAAGATAATATTCCGCACTGCCCTGATTCCGGAAAATAAAGATCCGGCTGTGTTCAAGAAAACGGTCAACAATAGAAACGATACGGCAGTTACTTTGTCCTTCTTTGGGACGGTAACAGCATATTCCCCGCACCAGGAGCGTGATCTTCACCCCGGCATCAGCGGCCCGGTGGATCAGGCGGATCATTTTTTCGTCAGAAAGACTGTTCATCTTGGCAAAAAATTCTCCCTGCCCGCCGGAAGTGGCGTGTTCGATCTCTCTTTCGATCAGCCGTTCCAGCCGGGAACGCAGAGCAAAGGGAGCCAGCACCGCTTTGCGGTAACAGTTTTCAGGAGCAGAATATCCGGTCAGCACATTGAACATATTGGCAACATCGGAGCACAATTCAGGATCACAGCTCATCATACCGATATCCGTGTAAGCAAGTGCGGTACGGTCATTGTAGTTTCCGGTGGCCAGATGACAGTAACGGCGTAAAAATCCCTCTTCACGCCGGACGATCAAAAGAGCTTTGGCGTGGACTTTCAGTCCGGCGATGCCGTACACGACGTGAGCTCCGCATTCATCGAGAGCCTGAGCCCAGGCGATATTGTTTTCTTCATCAAAGCGTGCCTTGAGTTCCAGCACCACAGTGACCTGTTTGCCGTTCCGGGCCGCCTGCTGCAGAGCCCTCACGACCGGCGAATTACCGCTGACCCGGTAAAGGGTCTGTTTTATAGCAAGGACTCCGGGATCGGAAGCAGCTTCTTCCAACATTCTGATTACGGGAGCAAAAGAGTGATAAGGAGGAGCAATGAGGATATTTTCGTGCTCTCTCACAGTATCAAAAACAGAAGTTCCCTCTGCAAATTCCGGAGGCATAACAGGTTCGTGATGTGGCGGCATACACTCAGGCAATCCGGCTTTTTGTACAAGTTCGGCAAACTGTTTCAGGTGGAGTGCACCTCTGATGGGATATTCAAAGAGTTCTTCCAGTTCAAAAGAGCTTCTTATCCACTTGGCAAGGGGGCCTGAAACTCCGGGAGGCAGTTCCAGCCGTACAGGTTCCCGGCGGCGGCGCTGTTGGAGTTTCTGCCCCAGATAAGCCAGCAAATCGGCAGCGTTTTCATCTTCCGCCGAAAAGTCCATATCCCGGGTAATGCGGAAAGGGAAACACTCCAGGATCTCTGCTCCTGCAAAGAGCCATTGCAAATTGTCGAGAATAAGCTCTTCAAGGAGTATAAATCTTTTCATTCCGGCGGGAGAAGGCAGTTCCACAAAGCGGTCAAGAAGAGAAGGCAGTTCCACAAAAGCAAAAGCATCTTTCTGAGAACCGGAAGGGATAAAACGCAATGCGATCTCAATGGCTCCGGAGTTGAGCTGAGGAAACGGATGTGCCGGGTCAACGGCAAAGGGAGTCAATACCGGCATTACTTCAGAGCGGAAAATATCCCCTGCAAGAAGTTTTTCAGCATCCGCAAGTTCTCCGGGGTGAACAATAAAAATATTATGCTTTTCCAGTTCCGGCAGAATTTTTCCAAAAAGGAGCCGGTACTGTCTCTGGAGCAGTTCGTCGATCTTTTCCCGGCAATGAAACAACTGTGCGGCAGCATTGTATCCGGCGGGATCGCACCAGGGTTCCCCCTGAATATACATTTTACGCAATCCGGCGATACGGACCATAAAAAACTCGTCCAGATTTCCGGCGGTAATGGAGACGAATTTCAATCTTTCAAGCAGGGGATTGGCGGGACATTCCGCTTCATCCAGCACCCGGCTGTTGAAGTTGATCCAAGAAAGTTCCCGGTTGATAAAAAGCCCGGTTTCAGCCACATCGTGAGGAGAGTGTTTCATAATCAGTTTTCCACGATCCTAACTTTGATACCGAATACCTGAGAAAAGAGTTCCCCTTTAAGCTCAAGCTCACGCAATTCCGAGTGAAAACCATTTCCCTTTCCCCGGAGCTCAAGGACAACACCGCTGCGATTCATTGCAAGCTCCCTGAACCGTCCTTTTCTGGCACAATCCAACGCATCAGCGACCCGCAGGATCGCCGCAAGTTTCAGCACCAGCACCCGGTGTTCCGGCAATAATGTGCGGCTTCCGGAACGGAGCATAGCCCGTTCCACATCCCCTCTGTGCGCCCCGGAAGTCATTGCAACGATCTGATGTTCTTCGCGGCTGAGTCCCGGCAGCTGGGTGGCAGATATCAGATAAGCGGAGTGGAGATTATGGTCGCGGGTATCCACAAATCTGCCGATATCGTGAAGCCAAGCCGCTGTTTCAAGCAGCATCGCATCCCGGGGAGAGAATTGAAAATCCGGCTGCAATTTTTCCATAATAAGAGCCGCCGTACGGGCAACTGTTTCGGCGTGCTGGGCATCAAATCCGAATTTGTGGCCCACTGCACGGCAAATGGAGCGTAATTCTTCACGGAATGGTTCTGTTTCGCCCTTGATCTGCTGCCGGATCAGCAATTCGACAGCAGCCTCGCGGGTGGTAATGGAAAGACAGGAAAAACTTTTGGCGTTAAATGTCTTGAGGAAACATTCCAACATCACAGCCGCGCCGAAAGCAGCAGAAGCATCGTCGGCGGAAATATTGAGATCGCGGCTGATTTCCGGGATGGGAGTCCGGCGGAAAAAACTCATTTTCTGCAAACATTCTTCCGGAGTCATACAGCTGCTTTCAGCGGTGACTCCGGTCAGGATCCGGGGAGCTGCCCCCATCGTCACAAAGTGCACCGGATCATCAAAGTTGAATCCGGTGGATTCAGCCAACCGCTGCGGGATATCCAGTGAACGCAGTTCCTCGGAAAATTGTTCAATGGTAACGAATCCCTCGCCGAAAAGTTCAGCCAGACGATCTGTTCCCATAGGGATCTCTTCAGAAAAGCACAGTCGTCCTTCCTTGACCAGCATTGCAAAGATAGACCCGGAACCGATGACCATAGCAAGGATCTGTTCACCGGTACAGAAAAGTTTCTCTTTGCCGATATGCTGCTGCATTGCCAAAGCGATAAGTTCAATTTCTTTTGAAGACTCCAGGATTTCCATTTCGATGCCCGAGTCGTGACGGATCCTGTCTATAATCAGTTCTCTGTTGCGTGCTTCGCGGATGGCGCTGGTGGCAAAGGCTCTGACCCGTGAAATGCCGTATTCCCTGAGCCGGGCGGCATAATCGCACATAATGGCAGAAAAGGCTCCTGCCGTTTCCGGAGAAACAAATCCTGTCCGGAAAACGTCGGTTCCCAGCCGGGTGGCCCGGGTAAGACTTTCAAGGATCACAGAAGAACCGTCTTCATAGACTTCAAATACTTCCAATCTGACGGAGTGGGCACCCACATCAATGATGCCGGTTTGGAAGACATTTTTTTTCATCTTTGGAACCACTCAGAAAGATTTGAAAAAGTTGCTGCTGTCAGGATTGTAGTAAACATAGTTTTTCCTGGCATACTTAACAATGTTTTTGGCGTGAAAATGGTCGATCCCCACTCTGAGAAAAATCCATTTGGGATCATCTTCATCCGGGGTTTCGGGAATAAAACGTGCCAACAGTTTGCCATCGACGACAAAAGCAACAGCTTCGTCCCGGTGATTGCCGGCAAGGATCTGCCACTGAGCGATACCGCGGCGGTCGAGTTTGAATTTCAAATCGCACAACTCAGGATTGCCCGGACGGACAACGATCTTGGCATCCCGGAGATTTTTGCTTGAAAAGTTCTGATTGGAATTGATATATATTTCTCTGCCGTCCAGATCGCGTACCGGCCGTTCAAGATCAGTGGCTCTCGGATATTGAACGATGGAAAAGACGAGGCTATCGCTTGCACGCAGAAAAGAAAAAGAGTCACGTTGATAACGTAATATCGGTTTTTGTGGCAAGTCGGAGGCCAAGCGGT
>JAZUPO010000197.1:0-1533 GCA_045605205.1 Victivallaceae bacterium | reverse complement strand
TTTCCGTCAAGAGAACTCAAGGTATCCAGCACACACAAAAAATCCGGTTTGAAAAACTGGACCTCTCTCGTATGGCGGCCAGGACGGCTCAAGGGAAGTTGTGCATCTTTTTCACAAAGGACAAGGGGGCCGAATTCATCTTCGTAAATTCCCTTGGCATAATCCATTGTTTCGTTGCTCACCCAGCTGCAGTCAACAGGTTTTTCCAGTTTCCGGGGCTGCTGCCGCCGCTGAAGCAGTCCGTCAACCAGAACCGTGTTGTGGTCAGCCGCCGACACACCGTACGCCCGGTAAATGGAGTGTTCATATTCGCCCCCGCCGTCATCATAAATAAGTTCCTCAGAACCTTTGTAAATGTTGATATTGAGTTTATCCTGATGAATGTGAGCCATTCCCAGCGGTCCCACATCAAAAGCACAATAAAGAGCCTCACTGCTCCAGTCAGAACGCATAACAGCCCAGCCGCCCCAGGGCAGAAAACGGGAACAGGAAGGAACCGATGCGGGAGCTTTTCCCTCTTTGCGTGCTGCAGCTCCCCAGCGGAAATCTTCCCGGCTGGGGAAAAATGCAATACCCTTGTTCATCTTGGGGATCACAGAACAGGTAAAGCTGTCGTTGGTCCGGGGAGAATCCAGAGCGGGAGTTGCCATATCAAGTATGCTTTCAAAGGATAACTCCAGTTGGTGCAAAAATTCCGCTGGCAGTTCTGCCTCTATCTTTTCTTCCCTGGCGATTTGATAAAAAGCCCAGGCACACCCCAGCATAACCGAATGATAATCGGGAGAAAGTTCATCATACACGCCGTCCGGCAATATCTGTTCCATAACAGCACGACTGTATTGCCGGGCAGCATATTCACGCATAGAAACACTACTGCGGAATTCAGGAAAAAGTGCACCGACAGTAAAAAGTCCGCTCATTTCCATAAGAAGCCAATTGGTACGGCTTTTATGATGAGCTTGCAAATGCAGGGCGTGCCGGTACATTGAACTGAGCATCAGGCAGATATTTTCATCCGTAAAATGAGGGCTTTTGCGGAACACTTCAAAGGCAAGGGGCCAGGAATACATCATCCGCAATCCGGCTTCAATGGTTCGCCACACACAATTGGGCACATTCCATTGTTCCCCCACAGTTCCGGCAGTACTTACCCAGGAAAAAAACTGATCATTGAAAGTTCTTGCATACTTTTCGTCCCCGGTTTTGCCGTAAGCGTAAACAAGATCACGCCAGAAATTCATTCTGTTAAGCTGCCAGAGCCATTCGTTATTGACAGCAGCCCCTGTCAACGTCGGATTGAAATGCCAATTAATTTTCCCTTCAGGAAATTGCCACGGAATATTCACAACTGTTACATTTCCGCCGGCGGCCCGATCTGCGTTTTCCACCGTGCACATACTTAAATCAATAGTCATACAGTATGTTTTTTCCGGGCGGGAACGGAAATATGCCGCTGTTGCCCGGATCAACTCTTCTGACGTTCCGTTTTTTATGGCTGTCTGATAATCGCTGCCCATAAGTTCCGGATCAAGC
>JAZUPO010000196.1:0-5352 GCA_045605205.1 Victivallaceae bacterium | reverse complement strand
AACCCTTTTTGAAAAGGGGTTCTCCCTTCCTTCCCCGGGCCCCATCCATCCTTGCCAAAAACTTTTGATGGATTGCCGTTTTTGCATTTGCAAAACCGACAATCCCGCATTTGGCAGAATTGCTACGGCAAATATCAAGGCAAGAGGCAATTTTTCGCAAAAAATAAACACATATTTGCCAAGTTTTGCTTACGAGCAGCTCTATTAAGGTGAAGCTGTACAGCTTCACCTGCCTATAGGCAGGTGAAAAACACTTCTGTTGTGCAGTCGTAATAAGGAGTTCGATGAGCGTAAACAAACTCTTTTTGCAGTGATTTTGTTTCATAAATACAAAAATCCCTTTCCTTATGTTTCTGGAGGAATTGCAGTTTTTGCATACTCCGGGGCTCTATTCTGATGAATTGGTATCAATCTGGCTTCTAATATAACACAACTTTATTTTTTTGTCAAGTGTTCTCTCTTGCTAAAACACAGCAAGCGTATTATATTGTCGTCAGGAACAGCTTATAAACGGGACTTCTTCGCACCGGAAGAATCTTTTTTTTATCCGGAATGACAAAAAAAACAGCAAAAAAATCAATATGGAGTTGCAATAAATCTCCATTGGGTGTATACTATGTTTGTATGAAAGTACTCAGATATTGACAGGTTTAATAAAAAATGAGAAAACAATTCTTTACACTGATCGAACTCCTTGTCGTGATCGCCATTATCGCCATTCTGGCGGCTATGCTTCTTCCTGCCTTGCAGCAGGCACGGGACAGGGCAAAAACTTCAGATTGCCAGAATAAACTCAAAACCGTCACTTTCGGAGCACTTCAGTATGGAGATGACAATAAGGGCCGTTTGTCGGCTTCCCCCAATTCCCTGGTGGTTACCAATTTTATCTTTAACTACTTCTCAGATATGAACCCCAAGCAAAATGAAGGCGGCTTGGGCAACTACATCGGAGCTCCCAGAAACCCGAATCTGTCAACAGTTGCTCCTAAAGTCACCGTCTGTCCCAATGGGGGCCGTATCAGTCCTCCCGGTTCCACAAGTCAGCCCAATTTCAGTTACGGTTATTCCACCCTCTATGTGGCTCATAACAACACTGCGGCAACAGGTATGAAAAATGCCGACGGAACGGATATTCCCATTTCCGTTCCCGGCCGGGCAAAGAAACCCGCCGGCCGGATGCTTTCAGGAGATATCGGTTACGACGGTATATACAGCATTTCACCTGCTCCCGGAACCCGTTTCGGCGGCTCGGCAAGTCTTTACAGCAGAGCCAGATTTTCGTTCCGCCACGGAGCCAAGACCAATGTGGGATTTCTTGACGGACACGTTCAACTGATGAAATATGCTGAAGTCCCCTATAATGCCCGTGCCGCTCACACCAATGATCCCAATGAGTTTTACAGAGAATATTGATTTCATCCCCCCAAAAGAGAAAGGAAGTTTATGAAACGGAAAAATTTTACTTTGATCGAACTTCTGGTTGTCATTGCCATTATCGCCATTCTGGCTGCAATGCTTCTGCCTGCCTTGCAGCAGGCACGGGACAGGGCCAAAACCACCGACTGTCAGAACAAACTGCGTAATATTGTTTTCGGAGCACTGCAATACGCTGAGAACAATAACGGCCGCTTTATGGCTTCCCCCAATTCATTGGCGGTTTACAACTTTCTCTACAATGCTTTTTCAGATACCGCCCCCGCTTTGGGGGAAGGCGGCCTTGCCAATTACATCGGCGTTGACAGGAAATTTGCCAGAGGAACAGCTTTCTCAAATACGGCCCCTCCGCAGTCAGTGTGTCCTTCAGGTGGCAGGCAGTTCCCCGCAAGGAACAATTCCAATCCTGACTTCAGTTACGGTTTTTCCTCCTGGTATGTAACTCACACGACCCTGGTCGCTGACGGGATGAAACTTTCAACTGAAAGTGCCACGCCCCCCTGTTCCAGTTTGAAACGGGCTGTGCGCCGCCCCTCAAACCGGGCTCTGGTGGGGGATATCGGTTACGACGGTATCTATGTTCCTTTCCCAACAACTCCCAATCAGCGTTGCGGAGGTGCAGGGTTCCACCGGAGACTGTATGCCTCGTTCCGTCATAATAAACAGTGTAATGTGGGATTTCTTGACGGCCGTGTGGCCTCGTTGTCTTACGGACAGATCCCCGATCACGCCCAGTACGGAAAAACCCTTGATCCGGATGAGTTCTGGCGTGACTACTGAACAATAGTATTTTTCAAGTGTGAAAACTCCTGTTTTCAGAAATCAAAAATAAGGAATCAAACAATGTGTGTCTGGAGTGCCTACGCAGGCAAAAAACAAGCCGCTCCCATCCTTTTGGATGCCCTGAAAAAAACTGAAGGCTTCTGGGCCGGATTTTATACCGGTATGGCCGTCTGCAGCGACGGTAAACTTGCTTTTGAAAAATGTGTCGGGCATACCGGCATCTTTGAAGAACAGTTCGATCTGGCAAAAATTGCCGGATGTACCGGTATCGCTCACAGCCGTACCAATTCAGGCGGCGGTGCAGACCGGGCTCATCCCTATGTGGGAACTGAGGGGATCGTTGCTCTGATATCTCAGGGGTCTATCGGTGTCTTTGCCGACGATTTGAGCCACTACTCAGAAGTCGCCCGCCGTCTGTATGACTCCGGCCGCCGTCTGCGCAGCGGCTGTGATCCCCAGCTTGTCCGGCCCAATCCGGCTTTTATTATGCCTGACGGCAATCAGGTTGCACTTTCTGATATCGTGGTCAACGAGATCGAAGCTGAATATATGAAGCACGGCGATATGATCAAAGCTATGCGGAGTGCCAGCTCTTATATGCTTGAGGAATCCTGCTCCATTTGTATTTTTGCCGATAAACCCGGTGTCATCGGATTCATCAATATGAATCAGCGTGTGGGTTACAGTTTTGAAGAAGACGGCGTCTATATGGGAACCACTCAGGGGGCTTTCCCCGGAGCATTTATGGAGATCCCCGGCAACTCCGTGGGCTATGTGACTGCCGACGGTGTCTATCACCGGGAAGAATTGGGCAACTTCAAGATCAACAGCACCATTCCTGACGGTATCGTACCCGCTATGATCGCCTGTCTGAAAGAAAATCCCGGACTTCTGCTGGGCAACCTCTGCGATCAGGCAGTCCGTCCCTGCGGATTTGTCAAAGGGGAACTGGATTATCACGCCGTCGCCGCTTACCGGGCCCTTGAAACCCTTATCGCCGCAGATATGGTCCGTTATGAGGAAGTTTTCTCTCCCGGAAGCACCGGTATCGACGGACGTTCTTTCCGCTGGTATTTGAAAGAAGATAAATAAACGCCCCCCCCTCTGAACGGGTTATATAAAAATCGGATTTTCCGGACAGGATCGACCTGTCTCGGAAAGTCCGATTTTTTATCAGCACTGTTCCCAATAAGGGGAGTTTTGCTTTTTCTGAAGGCACTGTTCCCATTACGGGTAGGTAAGAAAACTATTTTCCCCAGAAAGTTTTTACAGACCGCTTTTAATTTTTGACTTTTTGTCAAAAAATTAAAAGCGTTACTGAAAAAGGTTTTCCGTCTTCGTTGCACTACGCGGGGACAAGGGGAAAAGGGAACTTCAGTTTTCGATTCTCGCAGCTAGTTACAGCTGCGAGTTATTCCGAAGCCGACGTTTCGGCCCGCCCCAACTCCCTCAACCTTTTTTCCGTATGGAGAACAAAGCTTGCTTTATTTGATGTCAGCTTTATGAAGCATAAGCTGCTGACCGATCAGGGCACAACCGGTCATAATGGCTCCGGCAATAAAGATCCAATGAGAACTTGCAGGTGTGATAAGTGCTCCTCCCAGCAATGGTCCTATAACACCGGTAGCCCCCACGATCGTCTCGTTCCCGGCCACATAGCGGGCACTTTTGGTGGGGTGGACAAGAGAATGAAAGACAAAGAAAAAGAAAAAACAGCCCGAATAAATACCAACAAGCAATGCCGCAATCAAAAAGTCTGCAAAGCTGCTTCCGAAAGCGAAACAGAGCAGTGCAATGATACCGACACTGTTGAGCAATATTCCGGGGATCTTTTTATACATCCAGTTGCGACTGAAGTAAAGCATATATCCGACAATACTCTGGGCGAAGCTGACCGCAGCAATAATGATGCCCATTTCCTCTCTGCTCAATTTCAACACAGTGACACCTCTGAAAGGTCCCATTGTACGAACAAGAGCAATGACAACACAGCCGATGCCGCCCACCAGATAGCCCATCCAGACCATATCCGGGAAACGTGAGTAGTCCACCGCTTCAGAAGCAGCTCCCGGCAGACTTTCCTGCGAAGCACGCAAGCGGGGCATAAATTCAAGGATACAGAATCCCGCTGCCATAAGCACTCCCGCCGCAATGCAGCAGATAAAAGCAGTTTGGGGTTCCAGCAGACCGAAAAGAATGGGGCCCAGAGCAAACCCCATACTCCAGGATCCTGTGTAAAGAGCCGTTGAGTGGACGATCCCTGATTTGCCGTCAGGAATGTAACGCTTCATATACATCTGAAAGGGCGTAAAAAAGAGTGCTCCGCAGCACCCGGTGAGAATCAGCCAGAGGAACTGGGTGTACAATCCGTTGAAAACCAGAAACCCCAGGGAAACAAGGGCGATGCCGATGCTGGAACCCACCAGAACTTTATGGGATTTTTCAGGTTTGATCACAAAGCCGCTGGTCAAAGCCAGCACCGTGTAGATGACAGCCCAGGCCGCCATCGTCGCCCCCACCATCCAGCCGGGCACATTGGCCCGGGAAAAACGGTCGGCGGCGATAAAAAGAAATCCGCCCACAATGATGTCCATTACAAGGGGGAAAAGATAGATAAGGTTTCTCATAATATCATTTCTCTTTCAGAATCAGAAAAATTTTCCCCGCAGATCAATGGCGATCTCTTCAAGAACCTCATCCCCTTTGCAGAGGAAAATGGAATCGTGCAGATTGATGGTGGGATCACAGTGGGGCAGTATCAGTTCCACCACCTCTCCCAGTGCAGGACGCTCCCCCTGAGGGAAATAGAGTCTGCCGTGTTCATCGCCGAACCATTCATAACGCCAGTTGGAGACGGGAAGTCCGGAGCTCCCTTTGCAGGGCGGTGCGTGAGGCGTGAAGTAAAGAGCTTTAAGCCCCGCATCAATGGTGACAAACTCACTCTGATTGGTGCTGACCACAGTGGAAAGACAGCTTAAAGCACAGGGGAATGCTTCACCGACTCCCTCAATGGCATAATATTCGTGATCCATCATACAATAGGAGCCCACCTGGATATCGGTCAATTCAGGGATCTCCACATCAAAAGCGGCAGTTCCCGTGCCGGTACCGGTCAGGACTTCACATTGGATCCCG
>JAZUPO010000195.1:0-14938 GCA_045605205.1 Victivallaceae bacterium | reverse complement strand
GGCGTTGGTCACGTTCACACCCCGGTGCTGATGGTGCTGGGTCACACCGACTGCGGAGCGGTCACCGCAACGGTCGCTATGACGGATAAATATGGACACGCTCACAAACTGGAACGCAATATACCAGCCTTGCTCAAGCCCATAATCCCGGCTGTGGCCGGGGCACGCAAAAATCGCCCCGATCTCAAAGGAAAAGCTCTCATCGAATACGCATCCGAACTCAATGTACTCCGGGAAATCCGGCTGCTCTTTCACGACAGTGCTTCCATCCGTGCCGCGGTCAAGGCCGGAAAGGTCAAAGTAACGGGAGCGATCTACGACATTGCTTCCGGAAAAGTCCTTCTGATGGAACAGAAAAAAATCGACCGGATCTTCAGCGAAGTGGAAAAAGACCGTTCCCGTTCCACTAAAGAGTTTGCCGACTGACATAACACGGAATATCTCCCGCCGGAATGATTTGTTTCCGGCGGGATCCTTTATCATTCACAAAAACAAGTTTAAAGATTTTTCAAAAAATCTTTGGCTTGATTGTATTGTTTGATAAAGTTTTTATCCAGCAGTTCAACAGCTTCTTTGCGTTTGCCGGCAAGCAGAAGTTTGCGGGCTTGTTCTTTTACCTTGAAAAATTCGTTGACCATACCGGTTTCCAATTTTTTGAATTTTGCAAGCAGATTGTGGTCGAGTCCGATTTTATCTTTGAGTGCAAAGGCACGCAAGCCCCATTCGCCATTGGCAACATCGGCGGGAATTTGAGTTGCTGCCATAGGGATCGGCAGATAAATGGTATGGCGGGGCGGGCCGATCGAGATAAATGCCGTACTCAAATATTGCGGATACTGTTTGTCGGGAACCATCATCGTACTGGCAATGGTGTTTTTCATACAGACCTGGCGCCATTGGGCTTTTTCTAATGTCACATCACGATAACGGGAAAGGTCCATAAGGTCAAGCGGTGAAATACTGCCTTTTTCCTGTGCACGTTCCCGCAGAAATTCACTTGCCAGATAACGGCGGCTCGCACCGTTGAGAAAATGTTTCCGCTTCTGTTGGCCCAGACTCCGCAAGCCGGGCAGCAGATAATTATTGGCTCTTACTTCAAAACCGAATTTTATTTCCGAATACGCTATATGATTGGCTGTTGTTTCTATAACATACCCCTTGCTGCAATCGGCGATAAAATAGAGGTCGCCATCGCGCATAAAGCCGCGGGCGTACATTTTTTGCAAAACCGCAAGAGCGTCGTCAGCGGAACCGCAATGTTCGGCAAGATAACGCAGCATAAACACGCTCCCAACAGATACTTTTCGGGGTTGAACTTCCCAGCACAAGCCGTCATTCTGGGTTATCATTACACCTTTTTCGTTCATAACAGCTCCGGCACCGCTGCTCCAGAGATCGCCGACCGTCAGGATTTTATAGCGGCCCGGCATAGCACGGAAAAGTCTTGCAGAAATCAAATTCTGCCCGGTGTAGTCGCGGTTTTTCTGGAGCATAGCTGTGCCGGTTGACGAAAGCTCCGGATGGATAAACCAGCTGGTACAGCCGGTTTTGCTGTAAAAACGGTTGTTATGCCACGTGAAATCGCCTTGGGGCCACTTGAGAGCTTTTTCGATAGCAAGATCTTCTTTACGGTTGGCAATAAAATGTTCTTCGATCGTCCGGTGAAAATCCTCTGCCAGACACGGCCGTTCCGCTGCCGGATTGAGTTTATCCAACCGGGAGCGGTAATAGCTTCCTTTGGCGGCGACGGTGTTTTTTATGCTGTCGAGAAACCACTTGCCGGGGGAAATGTATTCTGTCGGATACATTTCTCCGGCAGAAGCGAATGCGGCGGTACAACACAGGGTCAGAATAATTTTTTTCATAGATACTCCTGATAAAAGGGGGAATTTTTGTAAAAATCAGTGCAAACGTTTAATTACAAAAATCCAGTATAATGATTACCAGCCAAGCAAAGCCAGCTCTTCGGCGGTCAGTTCACGCATCTGACCGCAGCTTAAACGCTCATCCAACAGCAAATTTCCGATGGCGACACGTTTCAGAAAAAGAACATTTTTGCCGACTTTTTCACACATACGCTTGACCTGATGATATTTCCCCTCTGAAATTTCCACATAGACTTTTTGGGGATCGCCGGGATCTATTTCCAGACGGGCGGGTTTGGCTGTGAAATCTTTGAACTCCATTCCGGCAGAAAAAAGAGCGATATCCTCTTTTTCTGCCGGTTTGTCAAGTTCTGCATAATAACGCTTATAGAGATTTTTCCGGGGAGACATCAGTTCGTGGTCAAACTGGCCGTCATTGGTCAAAAGCAGCAGGCCTTCAGTATCTTTGTCCAACCGGCCCACTGGGAAGGGGGCAAAGTGTTTCAGTTCCTCCGGTACCAGGTCAGTGACCACAGGATCTCTGTCATCTTCTGTGGCACTTAAATAGCCCTGGGGCTTGTTGAGCATAAGATAGATGAATTTCCGGTACACAACGGCAGTGCCGTTGACACAGACTGTATCTTGTGTTTCATCCACCTTGCTGTCCACATCCCGGGCAATAACGCCGTTGACGGTGACAGCCTTGCGTTTGACCAGTCCCCGGACTTCACGGCGGCTGTAAGAGGTGGCGTCCGAAAGATATTTATCAAGACGGAGCATCGGTTTTCTCACGGCAGATCTATACGGGCATAGGAACGGGGCGGCATCGTGCCCGTAGTGCCTTCAAAGCTCCAGCTTTGTTCATAAGGCGTGTAGTTGGCAAGGATCAGAACCCGGCCTCCCGCAGGATTACGCCAGACACTGTGACAGATGGCGGGCAGATTTTCTTTGTGGATCGTCCGCAAATGCTCTTTGTGGGTGAAGATACCGCGGACGATGAAATCCACAGGGATCCGGGCACACTCCAGTGTTCCGGGGGAGAGCATCTCTGCTGTATAAAGGATCTCCCGGTTGGCGTAATAGAATTTCGCCGTGTCAAGAATATATTTATAGACATCGGCAAACTGAGGATCCGTTGCGTGCTTCATCTGGAAATTGCAGATCATCGGCTGCATACCCCAGGTGATATCACGGGCCAGTTCCAGGTAGAACTGACAGGGATAAAGAGTGTTCCAATCCTGTTCGTCCTCTGCGGGGAAACGATCCTCTGCGGGCCACAGTTCATCCCACGGAGGAATGGCATCCGGAAGAGCATAGCTGCCAAAGAGGGCGTTGGTCCCGTGATAAATGGCACTGAAAGCAGGAACAAACTCTGTGGCATCTCCCATACGTTCAGAACTGGTGGAAAAGAGCACGATCATAGAATCAAAAAGGTCAAGCCAGTTCTCAGCACAGTCTTCCGTTGAAAAAAGTTTGCCGGGATTTTCCTTTTTGATCATTTCCATCATCTTGCGGAAGCCGGTGATATTGTAGTCACCGCCCCCGGGAGCGTGTTTGTGTTTGGGGTTGTAACAGTTGCTCCCCGTGGTACAGCCGATCATATCCAGATAGACTCCGGGCAGGCCGGAATCGCAGAGAGTTTTCACCAGATCTGCCATCTTGCGCTGAAAAATGGGGGCTTCGCCGCACATATATCCCAGCCGGTGGTGATTGTAGCTGTTGAACGCAACGGCGTAATCGCTGCCGTCCCGTTTTATTTCGATCTCATCGGCACCGCCTTCGTGATAGGAGGGGCCGTCAAGGTCCCAGGTACGGCCGTTGATGTAGACCTGGGTGAAAATACCCCGGTCATTCATACGTTTGACCGCTGCTTTGAATGCTTCAACTCCTTCCCGCGGGGGCCAGAAGTCGGGATAATTGGTGTCGTAGGGATTGTGGTGCCACCAGTACCAGTCAAGAGCAATGGGAACTCCGGCATCGTCAGACAGACGTTCTGTGGGAGGGAACACATAGTCGATCCGTCCCCGGTTCCAGAGCCACATAGAAACATCTTTGAGAGGATTTTTCTCTCGCAGGGCATTTTTGTACCAGACCTGGCCGACGGCCCATTTTTTGTAGATCATTGCCGCTTCAAACCATTCTCCCTGAAATTCAGTTACGCCGCAGCGGTAGGGCATTGTGAATTCCCCTTTGCCGTCCAGGGGCAGATAGTGGATATGGGTATAGACCAGTTTATTGCCCTCTTTACGCCATTTGTAGCCTTTGTTGTGGAATCCGGAATCCCGGCAGTCAAAATAGATCCCCTGTCCCCGGGTATAGACGGCCGTACAGCGGAAGGAACGGTAGCGTCCTTCGGAACGGGCAAGAAGCGACTCGTCCCAGTCGCCGGTGAGATTTTTGAGAAGCCGTCCCTGACTGACAGGCAGCAGCACGGCCGTATCTTCATCAAGATCCATTTCGGCCCGGGGAAAAATCACCTCTTCAATGGGGGTGTTGACTCCGTCATTGCCGGAAAAACTGAAAGTTCCCTGCAATATACCGTCGATTTCAGCGTATTCCACCTTGACAGTGAGGCCGGAGTCATTCTGCCAGATGCCGCCTTTTTCAGCCGGGGTGAAGTAAGGCATTTCATCTGCGGAAATGTACTTGACTTCCACATCTTTGCTGCCGTTGCCGAATCCGAGACTCCAGCCCAAACAGGCGGAGCCGATACATAATTTGCCGCGTTCAAATTTCATTTTTTATTTTTTCCGGGGGAATTTCATAATTTCTGCAATAACAGCGTTGCGGTAATTTTCCATTTTTTCAGGAGTCCACCAGCAGTAATGGTGGACATCAATGGGCTTGCCGAAACGCTTTTTGTAGGCGTTGAGGTCAACACAGATATCCTTGTACATCCGGGCGAGGAGTGCTTTTGAGGATTTGACAGCAGGGGATTTGGGATATTTGGCAATGAGTTTTTCAAGCTGGTGGATGTAACGCAAATCGTCCAGTCCTTCACGGATACCTTCCCACTGAATGGTGGAATAGATCCGGTTGTCGATGATGTAGACGGCGTTGTGGTCATTAGCACGGCCGTCAAAGTCGTTCCACTGGTCGTTGGCGGCGTTGTCGTAGGCCCAGTAAAGCTGTCCGGTGCTGCGGCATTTCCAGGCAAAGACACCGGCTTTGTAACGGTTGGCATCGGGATATTCACGGGCGGCATTGGAATACCAGTAGAAGTGGGCATTTTCTTTTTTGCACTCTTCAAAGATCCGTTCAGGTTCAAATTTGGCGTAACCGGTGATCATATAGGTGCGGAAGTCAAGATATTTGCCGAAACTGTCCACATCCTGCTGGGAAACGGTGCTGTAACTCCGGGTGCCGGGAACGGATTTCACCAGAGGATACATCCTTTCGGCGATATGCCGTTTGCCGAAATGGGGTTCGTCCACAGGGTAGTAGAGGATCTCACGCAGACCGGTCTCTTTGACCATTTTTTGAATGAATTTCACCTGTTCAACTGTGAAATTCTGGTTGTGCCAGGCCATAGGATAGCGGGGATATCCACATTCATCGAGACGTTTGTTCACCAGAAGATAATGTTTTTTCACTTCCTCATTGGTGGTGAATTTGCTTCTGGGGAAAAGAATGGAATTCATATTGTATTTACGCATATTCACAAGTCTCGCCCGGTCAAAAGCAGGATCGGATTTCAGCGTGAGGAAGGGACGGTCATAGTCGGCGGTATACATTGCAGCATACTGGCGTTCAGCCAGTTTGTCGAGCTGGAAGGGCAGAACGGTGAATTCCACCGGGATCACTGTGGCGGGGATCCCTTTGCCGGTGACGGTCAGTTTTGATTTGTACACTCCGGGCCTGGTACCGGCAGGAATATCAAAAAGCAGATAATACTGCAATGTGGTTTCCTTGAGGGCATAACACGCTGCATTGTCTCCCAGAATTTCAGGGATTCTCCAAAAGGTTCTGCCGCTGCCCTTGTGCTGAGTCCGCTGAAGCCAGTTTTTGACAGGGTGGAGTGTGGCCTTGAGTTTGCCGGAATAGGTCACTTTGAAGTCAGGAATATGTTTGAGGATTCTAAAACTGGTGCTCACAGCTTTCAGGGCATCGGTGGCACTTTGAGCTTTGATGACCTTGAGCTGCTGGCCGGGTTTGGGGGTGGTATTGAGGAAAACACGCTGATCGATGGGGGTGGTGAAGTTGATGAAGCCCTGTTTGACATCAGCGGCAGCTGCTTTGACGGGAGTTGTGTGATCGGGCTGAGGATCGGCTTTGAAACGGGCATAGTTGCTGCCGATGATCAGTTTGGTCAATTCGGATCGGAACTCTTTTTCTTTGGCAAGGGGCCAGACGATCACGGCATTGATGAGCCAGTTGCCTTTGAAAGTGATATCTACGCTTTTATTGGCATCCACGGTGAAGATTTCCCGGGGGAAGTGCAGTCCCGGAGCTGCCGGCAGACGGAAACTTTTGCCATTGATGAGGAAATTGCTGCCCTTGACGGGAGAAAACTGGTCGCCGCCCATAACAAAGACCTGGTAGATCCCCGGCGTTTTGACCGGAATGGAAAGGGTCGTATCCCCGAATCCCACAGCCAGATAACGGCGCAGCAGATCCGGATGTCCCCGGTCAATAAAAAGGACTTTGTTTTTGCCCTTGAGAGGCGGAGGAATGAAGCCGGGCATAAATTCTGCTCCTTTGGGGGCGAAACTGTAACGCACGATCCCGTCATTGAGAGCTTTGGGGGAGGGAATGACTTTGGCTTGGGGACGGGATTTGAAAAAGTAAACTCCCATTTCATCCAGACGGGCAATGGTGTCGGTGGTGGAAAATCTCACCTTTGAGCCGGTGACGGCAGAAAAGTGGAACACAGGATGAGAATCAGGGATCACCGCTGTATAACGGACCCGGGGATCCTTATGTTTCATCGCCGCGAAAAACTTTGAAGTGTATCCGGTGACATTTTTGAGGATCTTCCAGTTTTTGCCGTCAAAGTATTCGAGCTTGAAGTTGTTGCAGAGCACTGAGAAGTTGTACCGTTCCACCATATCCAGTTTGACGGCGTTGAAGGTGATGTTTTTCCCGAAGTCAAAGATGATCCAGTGGGGAGGCCGGGCGTTGTTTTTGAAGTTGCTGGCCCAGTAAAAATTAAAGTCTCCGATCTTTCCGTCGCCGGTGAGTTCAGGAGTGTGCCGTTCTGTTTTGCGTTGAGCGGTGAAAAAACTGCTGCCGGTGATCTTGACCGGCTTGAAGCAGACAGCATCTTTGATTTTGCGTGCTGATTGGCCGATGGGGGTGGCGGGAGCCTGAGGGACAGATTTATTTTTGATTCCTTTCTGACCGTCAGGACCGTAAAGTTCCAGTTCGCAGACGTGAACGCCCCGGTTGGTTTTATTGTGGAGCACAGTCAGGCGGAGAAACTGCATAGGAACAGCGGGGAAACTTTTTTCAAAAGTGCCTTTGGCCACGCCGGAAGCAAGTTCTTTATAGTTGACATTGTCGGTGGAATACTCCGCTTTGAAAGTGTAAACGCCGGTTTTATAAAAAACGATCTTCAGTTTGTCGATGTTGTAGATGTTTTTCAGCTGCAATGTAAAACCTTTGGGGTAGGGATCAAAACCCCAGTAGGTGTTGACCTTGCCGTCAATGGCTCGGGAGGCTTGAACTTTGCCCGCAAAGCCGCTGCCGTTGGAGCGAAGTGCATAATTGGTGGCAGCTCCAAGTTGGCACACGGCAGCCAGGAGCAACAGAGATAAAAATTTTTGCATTATATAAAGAATTCCTTGAAAAAAGCAGTTTTATTAATCAGTGATTTAATCAGTCAGATCATCAGGGATAGATCGAACCTTTCCAACCTGTCCACATCAGAGAGTCATACCTGTGGGTTTCGATCTGATCGGACTTGCGGAACATCGTGTGACCGGCAAGATAGAGGATATTCACCTGACCGTTGTGGACAAAAACCAGATTGGATTTCTGCATAAAGTTGCCGGGGGTCTTAGTGTCTCCCAGTACCATTAAATCACTGGGGCTGTCGATAAAGGTGAGTTTATAAGAAGTTTCAAAAGAAAGTGTCCTGCCCTTGGCTCCGTTGGGGTAGTAGCCGTTGTACATATAGGTGCCCCAGCTGGGAACATAGAACGTATTGCCATTCTGGGTAGCGGTGGTAACGGGGGCCGCTGCGTCACAAATCAGCAGTTTGGGGATGACTTGGGTTCTCAAAGGGGCGGAAAAGTAACTGCCCTGCAGCAGTTCCCGGCGGTAATCCAGCCAGGTGAGGGCGGAATAAGCTGTGCCGTTGTAAGTATAACTGGCATATTTGTGGATGAACATATATTCCTTGTTATCATTGGTGTAGTTGGCAAAAATGACACCGCACTGTTTGAGATTGTTCTGACACTTGGCACCCTGCGCCCGGAGCCGGGCCTGCTGCAAGGCAGGCAGCAGCATAGCGGCGAGAATGGCAATGATCGCAATGACCACGAGGAGTTCTATTAAGGTAAAGCTGTACAGCTTTACCTGCCCGTGGGCAGGTAAAAAAGAAGATCTCTCTGCCTTATTCTTTTTCAATACATTCTGCATACGGTTACAGCAGAGAAGGGAAGAAGCAGCCAACAGTTCAACCAGTGTAAACAGAGCTCCTCTCTGGGAGATCGCAGTTGCAGAATTTTTTTTCATCTTTTACCTCCTTATTGAAATAGTTGAAAACAACACTTTAATAAGTATACCACAACGGAATAGCGTTTGCAAGTACTGTAATGGAAAAAGATGAAAAATAAAGATATTTTCCGGAGAAAAATCCCTTCTGAAAAAAATAGTCTCAGTAACCGTCCCGTTCCCGGAAAAAGGCTTTTGCCTTAAAGAAAGCAATGAAGTTGAAAACCAGCAGCGCACAGCGGAGCATAATAAACAAAGTTACCGCAATAATGGCAATGATAAAAGCCAAACGTTCAGATCCTTTGCTCAGGATCACTGCCTGCCATACCAGTATGCCGTAACTGACCAGAGTCACTAGGTGAGACCCCAATGAAAACCACAAGGCCCAATGTCTGCGGCACAGCATCGCAATGTTTCCGGTCATCCCCAAAAGAGTAATGGCAGAGACCATACCGAATTCCAGCCAGAGAGCGAGACGGACCCCCGCCGTACAAACAGCGTTCTGGTCAGTCTGGCAGCGGCCGATGAGAAGCAGAGCGGCAACAATAAAAGGAATTTCTAAAGTACGCAGAGAAACCATTACCAGGTCAACAATACTCCAGGCTGTAACAAACTGGGGCATAGGAAGCTTGAGGGCTCCCGGAAGCGGATCAACCATATCGTGCATAACAGTGTCTCCTTGTCAGTGTATGGGGGGCTATTGGGCCTTTTACCGGAAATCCGGACACAAAAATGGAGGCGTGGATCGGAGTCGAACCGATTTATGCGATTTTGCAGACCGCTGCCTGACCGTTTGGCTACCACGCCTCGTTATGTCCTTAATATACACCCCCTGATATGAAATGTCAAGAGAAAAAAATAAAAAATATTGAAATTTCTCTCACTTCGTGATATATTAGGAAATACAGAAACCGGATTTAATCAACTTTCAGAGAAAAACTGTCTATGATATCGACCTTTTTGAACAAACGTAAAAAACGGAAATTCCTCGGGGAACTCCGTGCCAGACGGCACGCCGAGGATGATTTGCTCACAGCCGCAGAAAAAAGTGCTTTCGATGCTGTGATCGACGGATTTGCCGCGTCTGATCCCGCCGACTTCAAGGAGTCCGCCGCCCGGGTGGAAGCCGAAATGAAAAAAATCCGTCCCGATTACACCTGGCTGAGAAACTTTCTTGATTTGATCATCGTTGTTGGAGCCGTGGCTTTCGGGATCAGAGGTCTCTTTTTTCAGCCCTTCAAGATCCCTACCGGCTCAATGCAGCCCACATTGTACGGTATACATTATATGGAAAATACCCCTCTGGGAAAAAATTTGCCGGGATTCCTTAATTACATCCTCTTTTCCGCCCGCCGGGCCCGGCTTGAAGTCCGGCAGGAGGGAGAGGTCAAGTTCCAGAGTTATAAAAATTCTCTCTTTAATGACGGTGTCAAATTTTCAGTGGGGGATCACTCTTATTTCCTGCCCGGAGATCCCCGGAAGGTCAGCGAATATTCCGGACTCGAAGAAGGTATGACACTCAGCAAAGGCGAAGTCAAAACCGACGGATTCCTTTCAATGGGCGACCACCTCTTTGTGGAACGCTTTTCCATTTATCTGACTCCTTTGAAACGGGGCGAAGTGATGATCTTTACGACCGATGATCTGACAGTGGGGGGCGAGCCTTTGAGTGCTTCATCCGGATTTTACTATGTTAAACGCCTTGTGGCTCTGCCCGGGGATACGGTGCGGATCAAGGACAATCAGCTCTATATCAAACCGGCAGGTTCCGAAGAGTTCAGTACCATTCAAACTCTTGCTCCCCGGACGGCACGGCTCTATTCAGGCAAAGGGGGCTATCAGGGCCATTTGAGCACGATGGGGGATTACCGGCTTTACGGAGTCGATGAAGATTATGTGGTTCCCCGGGGACACTATTTTATGTTGGGCGATAACTCCGCATTCAGTCTCGACAGCCGCTTTTTCGGAGCTGTTCCCAGACGGAACCTTGTGGGCCGCAGCTGGTTTATTTTCTGGCCCTTCAGCCGCCGCTGGGGCAGAACAGATACTCTTGCACCATTGGATTTCCCTACGGGAACGCCTGTCCGCGGAACGTTCCCTGTTATGTATAAACAGTGATTTTTCAGGAAAAATTATTTTTTTCGTAATGATATACTTGACAAAATGCCTGTCAGCGTGTATTTTAACTCTCTGAGAACAAATTGGAATAAATACTATGGAACGAAAAACATTCAGCAAAGTACAAATCTATGTCCGGGACAGTTACAACCGGGCAGGCAAACTCGCCGAAAAGGGAGATTATGCCGGTGCAGTTGAAATTCTGCTGCCTGTTATCAAAGCCAATCCTGAGGTTCCTCAACTTTTTGAGCGAATCCGGGAATATGAGATCGCCTGGCATAAAAAGAAAAATATCTTTTCAAAACTGGGGGGACTTATCGTCTCTCTCTTTGTCGCTCCTGTGGCGGCGATAATGAGTTTTATCAATCCTGTAAGTGCAATGGCAATGTGCGAAGGCCCCCTTGCAATGTGCGTTGACAACCCGCTGATACTCCATATCCTTGCTCTTGCTTCCAACAATGCCGATGCCCCCTGGGGAACTGTGACCGCTTTGAACGTGATCCGTGAGCTTCATCCCAACAATACGATGATCCTGAAAGCCCTCGCCGAAGCTATGCAGCGTAACAATCAGGCCGGTGAAGCATTGAAGGTCCATCAGCAAATGGTGGCTAATACCCCCAACAGTATCGCCGCTAAAGAAGAAATGCGTTCAGCAATGGCCCTCGCTACACTGGAACGGGGCCGCTGGGAAGAGGGCGGTACCACTCAGGATAAAGCCAAAGACTCTGACGATGCTGTGATCCAGCAGATGCTCGAAGGAACGATCCACGATGCGGAACAGGCCCGAACCCTTATCCGCAAATTCACCTCAGACCTTGAGAAAAGCGACTCTGTCGACATTCGCCGCAAGTTGGCCGATGCCTATATGGTGGCCGAACAGTTCTCCGATGCTTTCAGGGAATACGAGACTGTCGCCAAAAAGCTGGGTGTGGATGATCCTGTGCTTGATAAGCAGATGGAAAAGGCTCACTGTGCCGATCTGGAAAGTCAGGCCGTTGCTTCAGAAAATGCCGGCAATGCCGATAATGCTGCCAAACTCCGTCAGACAGCAGCCCAGTACCGTGCCGATCATATCTACAAACGTGCCGTCAAGTTCCCCAATGATGCTCAGCTGCAGTTCGATTTAGGCGAACTTTACTTTGAAACAGGTGATATCGAACAGGCCCGGGATATTTTTACCAGAACCGCTGATTTCGCTCAGAAACGGCGTGCCTGTCTGGTCTATCTCGGGCGCTGTGCACTGCACTTCAATGACCCTGCCGGTGCTATCGAAAATCTCGAAAAGGCCGTCAAAGAAATGTACCGTATGGATAAATATAAACGCGAAGCTCTCTACTTCCTCGGCAATGCCTTTGAACTTGCCGGAGAAAAAGAAAAAGCTGTGGACTGTTACAATAAAATCATTGCCAGTATGGCCAATTATCGTGATGTTCCTCAGCGTCTTGCTCAACTTTCTGCCGCTGAAAACAGTGGCGAAAGCTCGGGTTCCCAAGTTCAATAATTCCTGAAAGGATCTAATCTTATGTCTGAAGAAAACACCCTCCCGGCCGGTGACGCACAGGATACCAGAACAAGAAAAACCGTCAAACTGCGTGCTGCTGCTGCTCCCATAAGTCAAGATATCCCCGTCAGCGATCCCCTCACCAGCCGGGATACTGATACCGGTAATCTTGAAATCCTTGATGATACCCAGACCCGGAAAACTCTCAAACTCAAACCGATGTCTCCCGGCAACACCGGCGCCCCCCGGTTGAATCTGTCCGGCGATGGCGATACCCAGACCCGGAAGACTGTGCTTTTGCGTCCGTCAGCTTCGGCAGCAAGTGCTCCTGGCGTTTCTGCTGCTGCCCCCGGAAAAGCTGCTTCTCCCATACCGGCGACAGTCCGTCTTGATGCCAGTGAGGTCGCCGCTGCTCTCGAAGAAACAACCGTCGGCGACGACCAGACCCGTGCTGTGCCCAAACCTGCCGCCGCTCCCAGCGGTGTCAAAGTGCCCGGAGCTCCTCAGCTTGCTCCCAAGCCCGCTGCACCAGCCAATGTTGAAAATGATGATCAGACCCGTTCCGTGCCCAAACCTGCCGCCGCTCCCGGCGGTGTCACGCTTCCCTCAGAAGAGAGTGAAGATCAGACGGTCAAGATGAAGCGTCCTCCCCGTTTGACTCCTCCGCCTGCACCGGGAGCACCGGCATTGCGCCCCCCCGTGGCCGGAGGCAACGTCAGGGCTACTGTGAAACTGGCATCTCCGCCTGCGAGTGCCGGAACTGCTGCTGTTCCTGCGGCTGCTCCTGCTCCCAAGCCTCCTACGGCCGCTCCCGCTCCCAAGCCTCCTACGGCTGCTCCTGCTCCCAAGCCTCCTACGGCCGCTCCGGCTCCTCAGGCGCCTACGGCTGTCCTGGAAGCTGTTCCTGCGGAATCTGCACCTGCGGCCAAGGCTGCGGAAACTCCTGAGCCCCCCAAGGGCGGCGGTGAGGAAATTTCCCTTGCTCCCAGCAAGAGAGAACAGAAAGCTGCTGAAAACAGTGAGGAAAATGCCGCCGGCAGTTCTGCTGCCAAAGCTGCGGTCAAGTCCAAAGTGGAAGCGGATTCAAGCAATGCTCCTTCTCTTTTCTATCTGATCCTTGCCGTTGCAACACTGCTTTTTGTAGCCTGTGCCGCGGTCATTACTTCAGTGCACTATCTGTACTTTGAACAGCAAATGGATTACCGTGAAGTTATTTCCGTTTTGCCCAATGCAAAGTAATTGATGTGCAATAAAAAATCACAATTTTCCTGCGCCGGAGTCACTCCGGCGTTTTTTTCACCGGAGATGCGTTTTTTACAGCAGCATCCCACGATAAAGGCAAGCGGTAATTATGGCAGAAGTTTCAATTGAAAAACTTACCAAAAGTTATGACGGTACCACCAAAGTTCTTGATGGTGTGGATCTACACATAAATCAAGGCGAACTGGTCTTTATGCTGGGGCCTTCCGGATGCGGTAAATCCACTTTGCTGCGTATCCTTGCCGGCCTGGTGAGTGCCGACAGCGGAACGATCTCTTTTGACAGCAGAAATATTATGTCTCTGCCGCCGGAAAAACGCCGTGCCGCAATGGTGTTCCAGAATTATGCCCTCTGGCCCCATTTGACCGTTTTTGAAAATGTGGCTTTCGGCCTGCGTATGGAAAAACACTCCAAAAGTGAGATCCGCACCCGGGTTATGGAGTCCCTCGAGCAGGTACGTATGGAACGTTTCGCTCAAGGAGCGGTCACCCGTCTTTCAGGCGGTCAGCAGCAGCGTGTGGCTCTGGCCCGGGCATTGGCGGTCGATCCGGCATTGCTTCTGCTTGATGAACCACTTTCCAACCTTGATGCCAATTTGCGTGATACGATGCGGCGGGAGATCAAACGGATCTGTACCGAACGGAAACTGACCGCCCTCTATGTCACCCACGACCGCCGGGAGGCCTTGAGTATGGCAGACCGGGCAGGCGTGATGCATAAAGGAAAAATTTCCCAGATCGGTACGCCGGATGAAATCTATAATCACCCCGTTGACGGTTTTACGGCCCGATTTCTGGGGGATGTGAATCGTTTGAAAGAAGGAGGGATCCGTCCGGAAAGGATAAAAATTTCCGAGAACGGCGGCAAGGTCTGTGCCACACTGCTGGAACGAGCCTTTTTCGGCGACAGCTGCGAATGGCTTTTTGAAGTCCCCGGCACCGGGAAAATCCTTGTCCGTGAGCTTGCCGCTCCCCAAAGAGAGCTTGGGAAAGAGTATTTTCTTGACTACGAGTCTGAATTTCTGATCCCTGTTCCGGAGTCCGGAGATGAAGAATAAAGCCCTGATCCCCGTACTGGCGGCACTGGCGGCATTGCTGGCACTGCCTTTTTGTCTTGCACCCCGTGAAAGCACCCGGCAGCTTGCAGGTCAGGGCGAGTGTGAGACACTGGTCATCATCTCTTCCCATAACAAGGCACTCCGGGATGAATATGAAGCAGCTTTTACCAAATGGTACAGAGAAAAGTATAATAAAGAGATCCGCATCGACTTCCGCAATCCGGGGGGGACAAGCGATATAATCCGCTACATAGCCGACCGCTACGAAACCGAGTTCCGCCGCTATTACGAAGCTCATCCTGAATGGGGCAAGTGGAACGGAGCTATCCGCAGCTCCTTTACCGATGCCCGAGCCTGCCGGACACCGGAACAAAAGGCAGCCCGGAAACGTTTTCTTGAGTCCAATGTGGGTATCGGGATCGACCTTTTTGCGGGGGGCGGAGTTTTTAACCACGAACAGACTGCCGCCCGGGGGTATGC
>JAZUPO010000194.1:0-5331 GCA_045605205.1 Victivallaceae bacterium | reverse complement strand
AGTCATAGCGGGCGTGGAGTTCAACTTCTCTTGCCAGATTGAGCAGCAAAGCAAAGGTATGCTGTGCCACACTGTCGGTACTGTATGCCGGAACATTGGTCACAGCAACTCCGGCACTGCGGCAACTGTCAAGATCGACCACATTATAGCCTGTGGCAAGGATCCCGATATACTTGAGACGGGGAAGCTGTGCCAGAACTTCTTTGTTGATGATCGTTTTATTGATCAAAAGAGCATCAGCCTCTCTGGCACGCTCAATCACTTGGGCAGGAGTTGTCCGCAAATAGGCTTTGAAATCCCCTTCAGAACTCCAGAAAGAAGCATCTATCAGGTTGTCAAAGTTTGAAGCGTGATCCTCAAGCTGAACGATTTTCAACATAGATCAGGCATCCACAATGGCGAACATAATGGCACTGGTAAAGACTTCCACACCGTCGACGGTCATACGGCAGCTGCCTTTGCCGAAACGGGATTTTGAAGGGGGCAGGTCACATTCCACCACCAACTGGTCTCCGGGGACAACAGGAGCCAGAGAGAAAGCGTTTTCAATGGACATAAAGAATCCCAGCTTGCCGGCATTTTCGGGCCGTGAAAGCACGCAGGCACAACCGGCCTGAGCACCGATCTCGCAGAGGAGATTTTCAGGCATAACAGGATGCTCCATCCCTTCAAAAACAGGTTCATCGGCGGCGACATTTTTCACCGCCACAATGGTCGTTCCTTCCTCTTTGAGCACATAGTCAATGAGCAAAAAGGGATAGCGGTGGGGCATCAGAGCCTTGGTCTGTTCTTCGTTGAGTTTGAGTTCAGCATTTTTGTCGGAAGCATTGAAAAGTTCAGGCATTGCCTTGGGGCCGGGAATGTTCCGGACTGCCAGAGTGAACTGGCTGTCGCAGGCGGCACCGGCAGAATTGGAAATATTGGTTTTAAAGGTCAGTTCCCGTTCTGCTTCTTCCACGAGTTCCACTTCGATCTTGATCCGGTCGCCGGGAACATTGGGACGGCGGAAACGGGTTTTGCCCATCGTTTTGATGTAGATGTATTCTCCAACAGCGGGAGCAAGTTTATCTTTGCCCAGCAACTCAGCAAGCTGACGCATCGCTTCGACCTGGAGCACGCCGGGCATAATAGGATGATTGGGGAAGTGCCCGTTGAAAAACTCTTCGTTGTTGGTGAGATTTTTCACCGCAACGGCGTGAGTTTCGTCAATGATTTCAGCCCGGTCGAGCATCAGACGGTTCTTCCACTGGGGAAGAGCCTGCTTCAGTTCATAAATACCGTAAAGTTTACCCATAATTTTTTTCTCCTCTGTATTTTAAGCCTGCTTTGCGGCAAGTTCAACCAGTTTTTTAGCCAGTTCCACATTTTTGGGGTGGCCGGGACGGATGGCTATGATACGGCCGGTAAGACGCATATTGGTAAGTTTCAAATCGCCGATCATATCAAGGATCTTGTGGCGGACGATCTCATTGGGGAATCTGAGCTGATCTTTACAGATGATCGCACCATCGTGGATGATTGCAGCAGCATCAAGACTGCCGCCTTTGACCAGTCCCATTGCAAGAAGCTGTTTCAAATCGGCAAAGTTCACAAAGGTTCTGCCCGGAGCGATTTCAACCGGATAGGAATCCTGATTGAGTTCATATTCATAAAACTGAGGATCGATAGGACAGCCTTTGAAAGAGGTTACACACGAAATGGTCAGTTTGTCAGGATCCGGGAACATAGCGATCCGGGTATGGCCTTCCTCGATCCAGACGGGATGAGGCGGGGTAAAGGTTTTGGCCGGAGCATCCTGTTCAACGGTACCGCCGGCTTCTCTGACCATATTGTAATAGGGAATGGCACTGCCGTCGGCAATAGGGGGCTCCAGACCGTCCATTTCAACGATACAGTTGTCAATTCCCCAGGCGTGCAGTGCCGAAAGGATATGTTCAACGGTGTAAACAATGGCACTTTTTGAAATGGCAATGGTTGTTCCACGCTGCACATCTACCACGCACTGAGGGATCGCCGGGATAAAAGGTTTTTCCGGCAGATCGACTCTCTGAAACAGGATCCCCGTATTGACCGGAGCCGGAGTGATCCACAACGTTGCCCGCACTCCGGTATGGAGTGCAACGCCGGAAAGTTGGGCGATTCCGGCCAAAGTTTTCTGTTTTTTCATACTTTTTTGTCTTTTTGATTTGACTTTGACACATTCTTGCATCATAATATAATACCTGACAGGGGGTAATTTCAAATAGAAAGTCGTTTTTTATGTCTGAAAAAGTGAAAATTGTTGCTGTAAGTGGTCCTACCGCCACGGGAAAAACAGCTTTGGCAGTTAAACTTGCCGCTCTTTTTGACGGAGAGATCGTCAGTGTGGATTCCCGGCAGGTTTACCGTTATATGGATCTTGGAACCGGAAAAGATCTTGAGGAATACGGAACGATTCCTTATCACCTTATTGACATTGCCGATCCCGCAGCGGAAACCTATAATTTAAGCTGTTTCTGCCGTGATGCCTTTGCTGCCATTGATGATATCAGAAAGAGAAACAAACTGCCCATTCTCTGCGGCGGCACCGCTCTTTATCTGGACGCTTTGCTCAAGGGGTACAGGCTCCCCGGTGGAGAGCTGCCCGCACGGAAAAAAGGGGTCGCCAGAAGCACGGCGGATTATGAAGCTGAACCCTCGTTTAGGCCGCCATTTGAACTTGATCCTCTGGTTATTGGGGTCCTTTTTGACCGGAAGATCGTCCGGGAAAGGATCGAAAAAAGATTGGATGCCCGCTTTGAAAGCGGAATGGTGGATGAGGTGAGAAAACTGCACGATATCCAAGGTGTCTCTTATGAAAAACTTGAGTTTTTCGGTCTGGAGTACAGAGAGATCGCACAATATTTACAGGAAAAATGTTCTTTTGAGGAAATGCGGCAGAGTTTGCTTGACAAGATCCGGCAGTTTGCCAAAAGACAGGATATTTTCTTCCGCAAGATAGAACGCTCCGGGCAGGATATTTACTGGTGCCGGGAGGGAAAAGATCCTGATCCTGCCGACCTTGTGAAACAATTTCTTGCAGGAGATCAACTCCCTGAAATAACCTTCCGTCTGGCCGATGTGGATTACGGCAAAAAAAAGTGACTGTTTCTTATTCCGGCCACTGCCAGGAACCTTGAAAAAAACCTTCAGCCTTACTGAAAGGGCAACTTCCGAAAAATCCGCGTGAGGCAGAAAGAGGGGAGGGGTGCACCGATGTGAGGATCAAATGTTTCGAGCTGTCCACAAGGGCAGCTTTTTTTATGGCAAATGCTCCCCAGAGAATGAATACAGCTCCCCGGTTTTGGGCACTCACTGCTTTGATGATCGAGTCAGTGAAAAGCTCCCACCCCAGTTTTGCGTGACTGCCGGGTGTATGGGCATCCACCGTCAATACGGCATTGAGAAGCAGAACACCGTGTTCGGCCCAGCTCCGCAAAGAACCCGGTTCCCGCTTGAGATCGTTGCGGAACTCCTTTTTGATGTTCCGCAATGAAGGGGGCTCCTTGATCCCTTGAGGCACGTCAAAAGCAAGGCCGTAAGCCTGACCGTCGTCGTGATAGGGGTCCTGCCCCAGAATGACCACCCTGACCGCTTCAGGAGGGGTCAGTTCCAACGCAGTATAGGTGGCTTCAGGAGCGGGAAAAACAGTTCCCTTTTTCCGCCTTGCCTCTACCGCCGAAACAGTTGCGGCAAGGGCGGAAAAATCGGTGAATCCTGTCAGGTAACGCTGCCAGTTGTCAGGAAGGTTCATTATTGATTCAGTGTTCCGCCTGCGAGAATGGTCAGTTTGTCGGCTTCTGAAAGAAGGGCTGTAAACTTGATTTCTTTGACACTTCCGTCAGCTTTACGGAGCTCCGCAGTCAGGGCGTTTCCTGCTTTGATCTGTTCGCGGATGGCGGCAAAGAAGAGAGCATCGTTTTCTTCAATGGCATCATAATCTGCAGCATCGTCAAAGATCATAGGAATAATGCCGAAGTTCACCAGATTAGCCCGGTGGATCCGTTCAATGGCGAGAGCGGCAACAGCCTTGACCCCCAGATACATAGGACAGATAGCCGCGTGTTCCCGGCTGGAACCCTGGCCGTAGCTGTCCCGGCCGATAATGATACCGGCTTTACCGGAATCCCGGACGGCGGCGGCACGTTCGGCAAAAGAGGGTTTCCCAGGCTCGGTGAAGCATTCAAAGACCACTTTTGAATAAGCAGGAATATTGCTCCGCAGTTTCAAATGGACTCCGGCAGGCATAATATGGTCAGTGGTGATCTTGTCACCAACTTTGATGACCGCCACGCCGTCCAGATTTTCCGGCAGGGCTGTATTTGAAGGAGGTTCACCGATAGTAGGTTTGCGGATGATCTCAGTGCCCGCCTTGGGCTGTTTGAAATAGGCATCGTCGATAAAATAGCTTTCAGGCTCAGTGAAAACCGGAACTTCAAGTCCCGCTGCGGCAGGATCGGTGAAAACACCTGTCAAGGCGGTGGCGGCGGCAGTTTCAGGGCTCACAAGGTAGGATTGATCCCCTTTGGTCCCGGAACGGCCCGCAAAGTTGCGATTGAAAGTACGCAGTGTCACAGTTCCGTCAGCCGGACTCTGGCCCTGTCCGATACAGGGGCCGCATCCCACTTCAAGGATACGGGCTCCGGCGGCGACCAGGTCGGCCAGCATACCGTTGCGGGCGAGCATTTCCAAAGTCTGACGGCTGCCGGGAGCGATTCCGAGAGTCACGTTATCGCTGATGTGCTTGCCTTTGAGCATTGCGGCAACAGTGGCAAGGTCACGGTATCCGCCGTTGGTACAACTGCCGATGAGCACCTGATCCACGGGGATCCCCGCCAGTTCGGCAACGGTTTTGATATTGTCCGGAGATGAAGGACAGGCCGCCATAGGCACGATCTGGGCAAGGTCGATCTCAATGACCCTGTCATATTCAGCATCTGGATCTGCGGCGAGGGGGACATAGGAGCTTTCACGCTTCTGGAGTTTCAGAAATTCTCTGGTGGCTTCATCAGAGGGGAATACGCTGGTGGTGACACCCAGTTCAGCTCCCATATTGGTAATGGTGGCACGCTGAGGAACAGGAAGTGAGACAACGCCGTCACCGAAGTATTCAACGATCGTTCCCACATTGCCTTTGGTACTCAGAATGGAAAGAAGTTTCAATATCACATCTTTGGCGGCACAAAAGGGACGCAAACGGTTAGTCAGTTTGACACCCACCACTTTGGGGTAGGGGATACGGAAAGGCTTGCCGGCCATAGCCAGAGCCACGTCAAGGCCGCCCGCACCGATGGCCATCATACCGATACCGCC
>JAZUPO010000193.1:0-25594 GCA_045605205.1 Victivallaceae bacterium | reverse complement strand
GTGCATGCTGATGCTCAATCTTCTCACCAATCGCGCTGCGATGTTTGCTGACGTGCGCACCTACTGGAGCAACGAGTCCGTAAAGCGCGCCACAGGCAAAGGTATGACGGGGCTCGCCAAGCAGGGCATCATCCATCTCATCAACTCCGGCAGCTGCTGCCTTGACGCGGCCGGCGAAATGAAGGAGAAGGGCAAGCCCGTCTTCAAGAGCTGGTGGGATGTCACGCAGAAGGATATCGATGCCACAATGAAGGCCACGAAGTGGGTTCCGGCCGGCGTTGAATATTTCCGCGGCGGCGGGTTCTCCTCCAACTTCACCAGCAAGGGTGGTATGCCCATCACCTTGAGCCGCATGAATCTGATCAAGGGGCTTGGTCCTGTGATCCAGATCGCTGAAGGTTACACCTGCGAACTGCCGGCCGAAGTCCACGACATTTTGAACAAGCGTACAGATCCCACCTGGCCCACCACCTGGTTTGTTCCCAACCTGACTGGCAAAGGTGCATTCACCGACGTGTACAGTGTCATGGCCAACTGGGGAGCCAACCACGGAGCCTTCAACTACGGCCACATCGGAGCCGACCTGATCACGTTGGCCTCCATGCTCCGTATTCCTGTGTGCATGCACAACGTGCCTGAGGAAAAGATCTACCGTCCTGCCGCCTGGAACGCCTTTGGTATGGACAAAGAGGGTGCCGACTATCGTGCCTGTGCCAACTTCGGGCCTCTCTACCGCTGATCTTGATATTCAGCTCACTGACCGGAACGGTTTTTCCGTTCCGGTTTTTTTGTGGAAAAATTCCGGAAAATACTTGACAAAACAAATAATGGGTGTTATAGTAACTCGAGTGGTGTACTGGGGAACCCAGTTTATTAATTCAAGAAAGGACAGTCAGATGTTAACGTATTTTTCTTTCTCCCGAAATCGTATTGCCGCTTCAAGGCAGATGAAAGTCCAAGTCTTCACATTGATCGAACTTCTTGTTGTTATAGCGATCATAGCCATTCTTGCGGCAATGCTTCTGCCTGCTCTGCAGCAGGCTCGGCAGAGGGCCCAGCTGTCCAATTGCCAAAGCAATCTGAAGACCATCGGCTTGACCGTTTCTATGTATGCACAGGAAAACAGAGATTTTATGCCAGACGGAACTTATGACAGTGATCGCGAAAAGACACAATGCGGAAACTACGGGTATTATTGGGGAAAGGATTGCGGTCTTGGAAAGGCTTTTGGAAAATTCAAAAATGCCAGCTCTTTTGACAGCATAGGTAAAGTACTTTATTGTACTCCGGCGACACTGACAAAATCTTACAACGGTTATCTGGGGTACGCTTCGCACGGCGGCAGTCAGAATTACCGGCGGATCACATATTATTACTACAACAATCACAATACAAAGCTGCTTGTGACCTACTACAGCCTTGCTTCTTATGTTCCGGAATTTGCCAACACTCTTGCTCTGCAAACTCAATATGGCAAAACCGGTAAACTCACGGATATTGCCCGCTGGAAGGGATTGATTTCTTCCTGCTGCTATTATGAAGGGACGACCGGAATGCCTATGGTGGATAATGGCCATCAGCAGGGCGGTGCATCTGTTTTGCCTATGGTACGTTATGATGGGTCAGTCAGAGTGGACAAATTCACCAGTGGTGAGATAACAGCTTATGCTTCTTCTCAAAAGTATGAAAACTGGGTCAAAACGGCCCTTTGGTTTTTGCCGTTGAAAAATAAATAAATCAGGAAAATTGTAAGATTATGAAAGCAGAACCTTTATCCAGCCGTCCCTATTATCCCTATCTATTGAGTAATGGGAACGATGTTGTACTTATCGGACTTTCCGGCAGTATGAATTGTGGAGCCTGCGGCCATATCCACGCGGAACAGAATCAGGGGACAGTCTGCTCCTGGCTCAAAACAGAACACCGCAAAAAAGGAGTCCGGACTGCTCCTGTCATATCAAGCGGATACACCGCAGTCCTCAATGGCGAAGTATGCACTCCCAAGTGGTATGAACAGGAATTTGACCCTCAGCGGGGTATTCTTTACAGTAAAGTTGCGTTCTGTTTCGGTACTGAAATCGGAGTAACGACTTTTCTGACCTCATCAGGCATTCTTGTTCACGAACTTGAAGTCCTGAAGTCAAACGCAGAAACTTTTGCTGTCGATTTTTATCTTGTAGTCGTCAACTGTTTCAACACCGCTACGCCGCTTTGTGAAGTCCCTGAAACCGCTTTTGAGGCCAGTTGCGAAGGCGTTGACGGAACATATCACTTCAAAAAGAATGGGCCCAAAGGCCGGTGTCTGCTCCGCACTGATCGCAAGGACGGTACTCCGATTCCCCATTGGGACATTCCCAAACTTCATTTTGAAAATGTGACACCGGGATGGCGGGGAGTAATGTACGTGATTTGTAAAGATGAGTCCGAAGATATCCCCGTTATATCAGACTCACTCAAGGCAGATCACGAAAAAGAACATCTGACTTACTTCAATACTTCAAAAGTTGTGCTGCCTGATCCTGAGATTCAGTATTCCTGGGATGTGGGACGTTATATGATGCGTGCCGCCCAGCACAAAAAGGGCGGTATCGTTTGCGGTCTGCTTCCTCATATGTGGGAAGGCGGTACTTGTTGTCCCTGCGATGCAGAACGTGTCTTTCTGGCTATGCTTCAGACCAATAATGTTGCGGAGGCCCGGAAACATCTGCAGTACTACATCGACCAGTATGAAGAAGGTGTGAAAATATGTAAAGAATTGGGCATCAAAGGTGTTGCCTTCAGTAATTGGGGAAATGTGCTGGGCGAACACTGTTCCGGCAGAGATCTCGAATATGAACTTCTGCACAGAAAGCCCATTATGATCGCCATCATCGGTATCGCAGCCGGAGAATATTTGAGTTATGCCGATCCGGAAGATGCTGATGTGAAAAAACTGCTTCACGGGTGTGCCGGATTTATTTCAAGTTTTGTACAGGATGACGGTACGATCCGTCCTTGTGTCGCATCTAATGAATCCTATGTTACTGTTGAACGTGATACAACGATGCTGTCAGTGACAATCCGGTGTCTTGAGATGGATGCTCAGTTCAACGGGGAAAAAGAGTTTCTCAAAGTAACACAACAGTTGCGGAAGGAGTTGGAAAAGAACCGGGATGAACGTGGTGTTGTTCTGCCTTGGGCCGGAGCAAAGTATGATACTTGTATGCCTGCTTTCAGTCAGAATTATCTGCCGGGGATACATAATGCCGAACAACTGGCCATCTATCATAAAAATGCAGAAACGCCCTGGGGCGGCATCGTCGGAGAACAGCCTTCAGAAAGTCCACGGGACTGGCCCTGGAGCGGTCCCCGGTTGGCCCGGGAGTATGCAAGAGAGGGGGCTCCTGAAAGAGCTTTTCCGCTGTTGAAGAACTGGTTCCGGCACGCTGCATCCAATGGTGCTGTTCCTGAGTTCATCCGTTTGGACGGTTACCCTATCGGGTACTGGTATCCCACGCCTTACGCATATTTCCTTGAAGCAATGGCAGAAGCCTTTGGCAGAATGGAAGGAAATACACTTTATCTGCTTCCCGGATTCGATGGAGAATGGAAAGAGCTGCAAGCTGAAAATCTCCGGCTTGAAGGGGGATTTTTGCTCTCTTGTAAAGTCATTGACGGCAGAGTTACAGAATTTTCTCTCGCCGGCGGCAACGGAAAAGAAAATATTGAAGTTGTTTTGAATCCCGCTTATGGGAGTTTGTCAAAAAGCATTTTTGCACCTTGTGAAAAAGAATACCATTACACAGCAGATAAGATTTGAGTATGAAAATATGAGCACTTTGATAATCAAACGTATTGCAGCGGTCATCGCTGTATTTATATTCATTTTTTCGTGCGGCGGAGCTGAAGTCACATACCGTTGGAGTTTTGACAGGGACTTTGTCAAACCTCATTGGCTGCCCTATTTTCCTGAAGGAAAGGGAAACAATATTTTTACAGCTGCCAAAGTTGCAGACGGGGCCGTTTTTCCCGGCATATCTCTTACGGGAAAGCCCGCTTATATCGCAGCAAAACTTCCCCGGAGATTGGGAGATAAAACTTCCGCTGTGGTGATCCGTTTTTCGCCGGATAACCATATCAAAAAGCCTATGGCTCTCTTTACCTATGCCGAACAGGGCTGGGGGCAGGGCCTTTTCGGTCTTTATCTGACGCCTGATTCCCGGCTGCGGGTGTATTTTTATTTGCCTAAAGAAAAGCCTGCGATCAAATACAATACCTTTTCTCCCCGATTGGAATTGCGTCCCGGCGGACAATACACCTTGCAGGTCAATCTTGACAAGGGCAATCTGCTTGTCTACTTGAACGGAAAACAGATCCTTGAACGCAAAGATGTTCCGACTTTTGCTTCTTTCAAGTTTCCTGTTGGAAAATATTTTCCTGTCGTTACTTTCGGTTGTACCAATGAACGCAATCGGCCTGAACAGCAGTTTCAGGGCAGGATCACCTCTGTTGAGTACTATAATACTATTCCTGAAATCCCTGAAAGTTCCGGCAGTTCCAACAGTTTGAACATCCGGCACATCCGGCAGAAACCTGTTATTGACGGTACTGTGGATGAGTCTTTTTATGCAACGTTAAACTGGACTTCCCCCTTTCTGGTCTTCGGCAGGGAAAATAAAGACATCAACGGTATTTGGGAAAGTGCCGATGCAAAGTTTGTGAAAAATGCCGCCAAAGCTGCTCTTTATACTGACGGAAAATATCTTTACGCAGCTTTTAAAGCCTTTTTCCCGGCAGACACTCCCCCGGACAACAGCGATGCAGTGGAGTTCTTTTTACGTCCGGAAGGCAAAATTACCTGGCAGATCATTACGGACATCCGTGGCAGATCCCAGTTTTACTTCTATGCCAATGAAACGGCGGGGAACACACCCTGGAAAAATCACGGTATTAAAACTGCCGCTAAAGTCCATAAAGATCACTATGCTGTTGAAATGGCGATCCCGCTGAGTGCTTTCGGCTGCAAAAAAATCCCTGCTGTCGGAAGTGCCTGGCGGGGAAATTTTGCCAGAGCGGGAAAGAGCTGCGGCGGTTTGAGTGCCTGGGCTCCCGTGGGAAACAAATTCTTTACGCCGGCGGTTTTCGGATATTTTCTCTGCGGCACTGAAAAAGATTATTTCAAAGCGGAGTTGAAAAAGATCAGTGCTGAGTTTTCCGCTCTTCCCGATGTGAAAAAAAAGGCTGTTGAGATGCAGAAAGCTGCAGAAAAGGTATCCCGGATGAGCTTTGAACAGATCACCCGGCAATTGGATCATCTCAAGCGTTTCGCCATTAAAAAATTTAATGCCGGAAAATCGATACTTATCTGGAAAAATGATCCCTGGAGCGATTTCGGCCCTGATTTGCGTATTCCTGTGACAGAAGAGATCAAAGAATTGGAACTTACTGCCCCCCGGGGAGCCCGGGCCATTACCTCTTTCATTATGAGCAACCTGACCGGCCGTCACGGAATGTTTACACTGAAATATGGGGGAGACAACCGTTTGGTTCACCGTATCCGTTACCGGGAAGGGGGATTCATTGAGTCCGGTAAACGGGTGTTTCCTGATGTGATGTTCGATTTGCCTCTGGGAGAAGTCGTCCGGCTGGCACCTGAATCATCGAATCTGATTTGGCTTGACATCAATACGGCAGGGTTGAAGCCCGGTGTTTACAAAGGTTACGTCTTTGTTGTTCCTGCTTATTCAGGATTCAAATCCCGGGCCATCAGGCTTTCTTTGCGTGTCAGCAAGGTGGATCTGGCAGAAGTGTCGATTTCAGTGTGGACCTATCCTCTGAGGAGTCCTCTGCATATTAGACTGTTGAAGGATTACGGATTCAACACCACCAGTTTACAGGCCAAGAACGCGGGGCCGGATCTTAAAAACGGAAAATATGATTTCAGTTCCGTCGATCAGGAAATTGAAGCGTTCCTCAACAACGGTATCCCTCTTAAAGAGATCCGTTTGAAGGTCTATGTGGATGTCCCCAACACAAAAATCACACTGCCTAACGGCAAAGTCGTGGGATTTCTTGATCCTGAGTGGAAAAAGGAATATGGAAAAAGATTGCTTCTTTTCCGGGATTACATCCGGAAAAAGTATAATATGGGGTATGAATCTTTTGCATTTTCCATCATTGATGAACCCAATGGAGATCCTGATAAGCCCGGTACTCACGCCTGGTATGCTTTCAGGGGGGCAGAGTTCATAAAATCCGTTGATCCGAAGTTCAATATTTTCTGCAATCCCTGGCGGATCGGAGACGGAAGGGACAGCCGTTATATCGCCGCGTATGATATGCTTGCTCCCTGTCTGCCGCGATTGATGCCGCAGAAGGCAGCTATCAAACTTTATGAAAAAAGCCGGGCTCAAGTGTGGAGCTATACGGTTCAGGATAAATCCGGTTCGCCTCTTGTTTACAGGCGGATGGCTTGGTTTCATATGCATCACGGATTCCGGGGAACTCCGATGTTCTATGATCTTTTTGATTTTGCCGGAGATCAGTTCTACTCTCACGACAGCCGTCCTAATAACAGTAAGATCACAGCTGATTACGGTGTTGTCTACCGGAATTCTCTCTGGTGGTCTCACCGTTACTATCATCCGGAAAGTGTGAAGTTCAACTTCAGCCGCCGTCTGGAAGCGTGGTATCTCGGTATCATTGACTTTAAGGTTTCTGAATATTGCCGCAACCGGATCGCTGAACTGAAGAAGCAGGGCGTTGACACTCGGGCCTTTGAGAAAGAATTTGCTCTTCTTGCTGCCCGGGGAGCTTCTCTTGACGGAGATATGGACAAGGCGAGTGCTGAGTTGTTGAAACTTGCAGAAAAACTCCAGGATGTAAAGAAAAAATAAACAGGTGAGAAAAAATTATGCTTGCACCTTTGAAAGACTATGTGTTTCTGACTGATCCTGAGGGCGTGAAAATCTTTCTGATCGAACGCACCGGGGAGATTTTTGAACAACCCTTTTACGCTGATCCTGCATTTCAAAGAAGAACTCAGCACCATTCGGCTGTGTTGAATTGGCGTAAGGAACTTGCCGGGGAGTGCCGCTGGCAGTGGCGGAAAGGTTTTTTGCCTGTTTTGGAAATCGTTTCACAGGAACATTTGCTGGAACTCGCTGTTTTTGAGGGACATCTTCTTATCAGAAAAGATCAGCAGCAGTTCATCACTTTTCCGCCCTGCTCAAACAGTCAGGAACTTTTCGGGAAGGCCCTTGAAAATGTCGAAAAGAAATGGAATGATTTTTTCCGTGTTTCAGCACTTCCGCCGCAACTGCCGGGACACGATCCCAATGCCTGGAAAAGCTGTTTTGTTCAGGCATTGAGTGCTTTCCGCTTCCGTCATCCCCGGTATGGAGTCGGAGTTTACAATTATTCCATCCACGACGGATTTCCCCCTGCGGTCATTTCTATGACTGATGCACTTCTGGAATACGGACACTGTCAGAAAGCCTTTGAACTTATGGACTATTTTCTGGAACGTTTTGTAACTCCGGAAGGAACCATTGACTACTATGGACCGTCGCTGGCGGAATATGGTATGCTCCTTGTGCTTTTGTACTCCTTTGCGGCCTTCCCCGGAGGAAAAGAACTGCTCCTGAAACACAAGGTGCTTCTTCAGAGAATGAGCCGTTACCTTATCAAGCTCAGAAATCCTTTCCGCAACGGATCGAACGAGTTGTATGTGCGGCTTTTACGGGGGGCTCCTGAGGCCGATACCCGGAATGAAAATTTTATCTGGCTCCACAATAATGCCTGGGTGCAGAAAGGCATTGAAGCTGTAAGTGCCATTGCAGATGCTCTCGGCTGCCGGGAATGGGCTTTTGAATGTGCCGCAGAGGCAGAGGATCTTAAAGGACAGCTCAGGAAAACGATCGACAGGTACAAAACTCAAGATGGCCTTGTACCCTATGTGATCCGCGAGAATTTTGAACTTAAAAGTTTTCAATCTTCCATTGAGACCACCTATGCCAATTACCGGTATTATCCGGAACTGCTGGCGAGCAATTTCCTTACACCCGAGGAGAACTTGAAAATCATTGCCGCCCGGGAAGAACTTGGCGGTGAACTGGAAGGAATGACCCTTTTCAATTACCGTATCTGTTTGCCCGATGATCCGGCAGCTCCTGACTTTGCCTGTGACAACTGGCCCATTCTCTGTTACGGCAGGGCGTTGGAACAGCTGGGAGAAATGGAGCGTCTTCTCAAAGTTATTGAAGGACATTACCGTTATCATCAGACACAAGACACCTTTACCGCCTACGAAATCGTAGATGCCGATGTGCCGGTACGCCGTGCGGTGACGGACTGGTGTGTGCCGGTACAGCTGGCTTATCCGGGATTGCTGATGGCGTACAAAAGGATGAAAGATCGCTGACAATGTGGAATTTATATGTTGACCTCGCCCGCTGCAAAGAAACAGTGAGGACTTTATTGGAATTTGAACTGCAATATGCGTTGCGGATGGCGGCCATTGAAAAAAAGAGTTTGCAAGAAACTCTCATTTACACTGAATGGGAAATGTTCTGCGGCGGCACGGATGATTTTTCGTGGAAAGAGGAAATAGCTGATCCTGTCAAACGGGAAAAACTTTTTCAAACCCGGGTGGTTCCTTTTCTTGAATCCACCTTTGAGACAGCTTTGCAGGAGATTTCAGCCAGCCGTGCAGGATTTCTTTCAGAATTGCATACGGAATATTATTCCGATTCGCCGGAGCTGTTTCTGACCCTCCATTTCAGAAACAAATTTGCTCCCGACTCACCATTCAAACACAGAAAAGAGCTTGTCAAAGGTTTACTTGAGATCGTTTCAGAGTGTATGAAAAACACCCCTGAAATAAAATTGGTCCAATGTGCCAGCTGGCTCAACAACCGTGAACAGTTCACCTCGCTTTTTCCGCCGGAATATTTGAAAAACAAAACCTTCTGTCTGCCAATGGAAGGTTCGACCGGCTGGTGGGGATCGTTTATTGACTGTCAGGGGAACTTCAATACCCTGCGGGCAGCCGAGTTTGAAAGGCTGGGAGGGTTTTCTATGCCCAATCTGCATTGCCGCTGCAGTGTTGCTGCTTTGTATCAGCATTTGACGGAACAATTGCAGTGATCCAAAAAACAGGATGTGATTTGAAAAAGGAAGGTTTTTGTTGTATATTATACCCTTATTACATCATAGCGCAAGGACAACAGTATGGGGTTTGAAGTCAACCGTAAAAGCATAAGTCAGCAGCTTGTAGAGCACTTTGTGGAACAAATCGAAGCCGGAGAATACAAACCGGGTGATGAGTTCCCCTCGGAACGTGTCCTTGAACAACAGCTCGGCATCTCACGGAAGACCATAAACAAGGTGGTTTCTGTGCTGGCGGGTATGGGATATTTGTTCAAGGAGCAGGGGCGTACCACCTATGTGGCTGATTTCCGGAATGCGGCCCGGACTGTATCCGGGGAGCGGAATTTCGGTATCTTTTTTGCCTCGCCGGATGAGGTTTATCATCCGGCACTGTCGGCCGTTTTTTCCGGAATGTGCAATGCTCTGCAAACGGCGGAATACGGGATAAATCTTCTTTTTTTCGGCAATGCTTCAGAAAAAGATCTCCGCCGCCAGATGCAGAAAAATCCGATTTCAGGCTGTTTTCTTTTTTCCAGCGGTGTGGATATTTCTCATCTGAGGTCTGCGTTGTCAGAGATCCCGGTGGTGACACTGTGTTCTGATGCGGAGAAAGAAGAATACAATTTTTCTACCGTTGCTCCTGATGTTTACAAAGCCTGCAGTGAGGCTGTGAAAGGGTTTCTTTGTGCCGGGAAGAAAAAAATCGCTTTTATTTACGGCAAAGAGGGCAGTTTGACCGATGAACGACGGAAAACCGAATTCAGGAATACGCTGCAATCTCACGGCGTTTTACCTGTGGAAGATATGATTCTGCCCTCAGAATATGAACGGGAAAATACGGTAAAAGCGGTCGGGAAAATCATTTCTCAGAGCCCTGATGCTATTGTCGCTGCCGATGATATGGTGGCGTTCTGGATCGTTGAAGAACTTAAAAAGCACCATATCCGGGTCCCTCAGGATATTGCTGTCATCGGATTCAACGATATGACGATCTATTCTCAAAGAGGATTTCCGGAATTGACCACCTTTGCCATTCCTGCCGCAGAGATCGTTGCACTGGCTGTTTCTGAAATGTCCCGCCGCATTGCTGATCCTGAGGCTGCTCCGGAACATTTTCTTGTTCCTATGCCATTCCGGCGGCGTGATACGTTCTGAAAAGAGTCTCTTACTTTTTCAGCCGGTGGATCTCTGAGCTCAGAAGTTTGTAGATTTCTGCTGTTTGGGGCATTTCTTCAAGGAGAGCCAGATGTTTGTTCATCACATTTTCGTCCCAGCGTACGGCGGGGCCGGTTTGGGCTTCGGCGGGGGAGAGTGTGTGAAGTTTTGCACAGCTTTCATCAATGAGGGGCAGCAGTACTCTGGGGTCAAGACCTGCATTTTCTGCAAGTTCCCAGGCAATGCGGAAACAGAGGTTTGAAAAATTATTGGCAAAGAGCGCAAGCGCGGCACGGTCACTTCCACTTCTCCGGCTTTGGTCAGCAGCTTGCGCTTGAAGGAACTGGCCGGGGGGGGCCAAGCCGATCCGGACTGCGCTGATAACGGTTGGCATTGCAGATTTTCTTTTTCAAGTCTCTTTGGCTGAAAAAGCCGATATTTTATTTATCTTTTCCCCCAAAACATCAGGAATTTTTTAATTATTCAGAGCAAAGATTTCTTTTTTGCGGCACAGTTGGCTGCTCTGAATTTGCCCGGAGATAGGCCGTATTCTTTTTTGAAAAGAACAAGAAAGTATTTGCTGTTCAAAAATCCGCATTCAGCAGCCACATCCTTGACCGGCAGCGTTGTCGTGCGGAGCAATTCCGCTGCAAAGGCCAGACGTTTTGCTCTATGAAAGCGGTGAGGCGGAAGCCCTGTGTGTTTTTTGTAAAGTTTGTTGAGTGTGGAGTGTCCTCTGTTCAAACGCTGCTCAAGGTCACTGTTGTCAAAAGAAAGTTTGATTTGACGGTCGTGAAAACGGATGAGAGAACGCAAACTTCTTTCATCCGGAAGCAGATTAAAATCAGTAAAAACAGCCAGATCCAACAACAGTTTATAAAGTGCGGCGGAACCCTGCCTGCCGGATTCCGGGGTCAGATCTTTAAGACAATTTCCTATCATACGGAGTTGCTTTTCAAATTGTTGAGGGGAATCAACTTTGATGTGGGTGTCCTGTTTGAACCCGAGTATATAAAGCAATATACCTGTCAGGGGGCCGGCAAAAATCAAATGAATCTTGTGGATCCGTTTTGAACGGTCAGTCGGACAGCAACGGGCATTGCTCCCGGGGGAAATAAGAAAGAGCTCTCCGGCAGAAACAAGGTGACGTTCTCCGTCGCTTAAGTATTCCATTTCACCTTCGAGGATCATTTCAAGAGCACAATAACCGTAATTGATATGTTTGATCCAATTACTGTCGTAACGCATAGATTCCCCATAGCGGATAATAATAAGGGGCAACCCGGTATCCGCTGCCGGAAGTTTTACAAAAAATCCGTCAGCAGGCATATTGGGATAAATATCGAAAGAACTGCCGGTGTAAATATTACGCAATATGTCGGTATTATTATCGGACATAAAATATAATCTCCTTTCATCAGGAAAAATATACACCTTGTTATGGAAAAAATCAAACCTTTTTTTCTTGTTTTTGAAACTTTTACAGGATATATTAACTCCAGAGGCACAAAAAATCAATAAATTATGAGGTTTGTGATGAATTGTAAGGAAAGAAAAAATTTACGTAAAAATCCTTTGCCCCTCAAGGCGATCCGCTGTTCCTTCACCCTGATAGAACTGCTTGTTGTGATTGCTATTATTGCGATCCTCGCCGCTATGCTGCTGCCCGCTTTGCAGCAGGCCCGGGACCGTGCCGCTGCTGTCAAATGTCAGGCCAATATGAAAACTCTCGGCAGTGCCTTTGTCTTTTATCATCAGGATAACAAAGGCTTCTACCCCGGCTGGTGGAGCGGTGACGGCGGCAGCGGAACATCACGCAACTGCTGGCTCTTTACCCAAATCCGCACAGGAAATATGACCGGCGATTGCGGCAATCTTGCTCAGTATGTAGGCAACGGGACATCTAAAACCGGATTGTTTTTTTCTTTCTACCGCAACTCGAATAACGGAGAGGAGTATATGAGTCCTCTTGCCTGTCCGAAACTTCCCGCAAAGCCTGTTCCCGGTTCTGACCGCCGCTATGGTATTGCTTACACCCGCAATGTGAACAGTGCCGGAAGTTCCGCTTTGGATCTTATCAACCGCAAGGTCAATGTCTCTATGATCCGCCGTCCTTCCCGCTACTGCCCTGTGGCAGAGGCTGAATACGTAACAGGGGCGACCGCACTCTGGTGGGATGAACAGAATCTTCCCGGTGAAACGAGGGACAATGCTTTCTCATTCCGCCACGGTAACGGCGGCAATGGGGGAGCCACCTTGCTCTTTTCTGACGGTCACGTGGAACTGCGTCAGAGAAACCGTATGCCCACCACCTGGAATATCGGCAGCAAGGCCCGGCATTGCAGCTTTTTCAATTATATGCCTATTCCCGGAAAAGAAGCCGACTTCGATGCCTGGAATTAAATGATGAGGGAGCGTGTGATGAAAAGTAAGCTCTCTGTTTGTAAACTTTTTTTGAGTTGTTTGGTACTCTTTGCTTTCACCTGTCAGCTCTGCGGAACGGAATATTTTGTAAGTCCTTCCGGGAAAGACTCATTTCCGGGAAGCAGGGAAAAGCCTTTTGCAACTTTCAAAAAAGGGCTTTCGGTTTTGAAGCCGGGAGATATCCTGACTCTGACCCCGGGAGACTATGCCGGGGCAGGAGATCTGATCCTTGCCGGGACAAAGGAAAAGCCCATTCTGATCCGGGCGGCCATTCCGGGAACGGCCGTCATCCGGGGAGACCGGGAGGTCAAAGGCTTCAAACTTTGTGCCGGAGAACGTTTTATTTACGAACTGCCCTGGGATGAACAGACCGGCGGCGTCAAAGAACGTGATACCTTGAGCTGGTATGATCCTGTGAAGGCCTTTGAACTGCTGCGTTACAACCGGGCCGTCTGGTTCCACGATGTCAAAAAGAAAAAACTTTACGTCGTCACCAGCGACGGCAAAGCTCCCGATACTCATATGATGACCGTCTGTACCGGTGACCCCCGGGAGGGACACGGTTTGCAGCTGTTGGGGAAAAGTGCCTATCTGCATTTTGACGGCTTGACCTTTACCGGCTTTGATTCATACGTTATCAAATGGGGGAACCGTTACTATTCGGTGAAATCTCTCTATTTCAGAAAAAGCACCAATATGAAGGTCACCAATTGCCGTTTCTTTCTCAACGGATGCGGTCTGACCGGGAATACGGTGAAAAATATTCTGGTGGAAAACTGTGTTTCATACGCCAATCATTCACTTGCTGACGATTCGGCTGCCAATATTTATTTTGTAAGCGGAACAAATGAAAACTGCATTGTCAGAAAGTGCACCACCTTCAAATCCAGACTGAGCGGGATCCGCTTTTATGCAGCGGCCACCCCCGGTTGTGTGATCGAAAAGTGTGTCTCCTGGGGACACGGCGTCAGTGATCTTCAGGTCAAACCTCCGGATAAAAGGGCGGTCATCCGTGAATGTGTCGCACTCAAAGATGCCACCACCCACACTGTCAGAAACAATATTATTGCAGGCAACGTTTTCCGCCCGAAACCTCAGGACGATCCCACAAGCCTCTACTGGACTCAGAAAGGCATCAGGGAAAAAATGCAATATAACCTTGCCGACTGGGAAAATTTCGACGGCCGTCCTATGTCTGACAGCACCTTCAAGGGGGGGCTGCCTTATGATAAAACGGTTTATTTTCTTGCTCCTGATGGAAAGGATACCAATTCCGGAACCACCATCCGGGCTCCCCGGAAGAGTTTGAAAAATATTCCTGACGGTTCCACCGTTTACCTTATGCCCGGAAAATACGGCAAACTTCTTGTTAGTCAAAAAAATCTGACTCTCGCCGGAAGAGGCCGTTATACCAAAGCTCTTGTTGCGGGAGGGAACATTACAACCAGCAATGTGACAGTGCGCAAAGTCAATTTTTCCGCTCCTGTCGCTGTCAAGGGAAACAACGTGACATTTGAAAACTGTTCTTTTGCAGAAAATTTGAATTTCAGAGAGTCAAAAGATTTCCGTGTGATCCATTGTGCTTTTGTTAAAGGAACTGTGGACGCAATTCAAAGTTCAGGAGCTGTTTTTTCCAATATCCTTGCCAAAGCGGTAAAAAAATCAGCTTCGATTTACAGCGATAACAATGCTTACCCTGACCGTGTTCCTGCCGGAGAAAAGCGTTCCTTTGTTTGCAAGGCCCTTTTTAATGCTCCAGAGAAGGGGAACTTCACATTGAAAAATGCGCAATCCTTTGCCGGACGTGCCCTTGACGCTTTCCCCGTCGGTCCCTGGAACCGTGTGCCCGGTCTGCCTGACGGAAAAATCCTTTATCCTGTTGTTTACCGTACCACACCTGACAGTGCGGAAATTCAGTGGCATCTGCCCGCCGGTAAAGAAGAGTGCCATATCAGTTGGAAAGAGAAAAAAGGCGGCCGCTGGATGAAAAAAACAATCCGGGGAGAGAGCTTCCGCAATGTGACACTCACGGATCTTAAACCCGGCACCGGGTATATATGCCGCATCTCAGGTTCCCACAGCGAACAGGCGCGTTTTCTCAACATTGAACCGACTCAGGCCGGAGAGGTGGTGGCGGAACTTGCCTTTACCACTCCCGTCAAGGCTCAGGCTCCCGGAGAATACTTTGTCGCTGTCAACGGATCCGATATGAATCCCGGCACTTTGGAAAAGCCTTTCAGAACGATCACCTATGCCCTTGACCACATTTCTCCCGGTGATACTGTCACCGTAAGGGGAGGGCGTTACTTTGAAAAACTGATGTTCAAGGTTTCTGATATGACCTTGAGGGGAATGCCCGGAGAGAAGGTCTTGCTTGACGGTGAACGGAAACTGATGAATATGATCAGTTTTTATCACAAACGCAACATCACCATTGACAACTTCAGAATGAGGGGCGTGATCAGTGCAAACGACTCCTATATCCATTGCATCAGTTCTTCAGATATCAAACTGAAACGTCTTTTCATCGACGGCAGATGGGCTGACGGCTATTCGCCGACGGCACTTTTTGCGGTTTTCTGCAACAACATTCTTTTTGAAAACAGTGTTTCTATGAATGCCTTTCGGGGTTTTCATCTGATTGCCTGTGACGGGATCAGAGTGAGAAACTGTGTCCTGGCTCTCAATTCACTCAATCAGATCCATTTCAGCAGTTTTTCAGAAAAAGCCAAAGCGGTCATTGAAAACAATATCGTCTGTGACACTATCGCCGGAAAGCCCCACAACTCTATTTTCTTTGCAGAACCTGTGCACCCCGGGTTGAAGATCGAAAACAACTGTTTCTACATTCGTACTGATGCTGAGAAACGTAACTTTGTTGGAACCTGGTACGGTAAATGGTCTGGGATCCACCCCATAGCCCATTACAGGAAAGCACATCCTGTGGCAAAAGAGACCAACATTTTCAAAGATCCTGTTATGGCAGGACTCAAACTGCACAAAGCTCCTTTCCCGAAAAATGTCACCAAAATTGAATACCGGGCAACGGCAGACGGCAAAAGCTGGCAGGAACTGGATTTCAAGGATTTCTTCCCCGCAGATGCTGAAGTGCGTAAAAGAAATATGGGGCTCAGAGAGAAGGAAATTCGCTGACGCTCTTTTTGCGGGAAAAGAAAGTCACTTTGATGACTGGAATTAAAAATATTCAAGGAAAAAAGATATGAAATTGAAACTCTTTGTATGCTTATCGGCAATGATTGCATTACTACCTTTGCAAGCAGTCGTTATTGTTGAAAACGGTAAGTCTGACTATCAGATCGTTGTCCCTGAAAGCTGCGGAAACAAGCGGCTGGATCACTTCGTTTATCTGGGGGGCAAGGTCATCAGGACTGCTGTCCGCAAAGCGACCGGGGTGGAGCTGCCCCTGGTGACGGAATCCCGCCGGATCGCCGGAAAACCTGCCATTTTTGTGGGAAATTGCCGGGCAACGGAAAAAGCCGGATTCTCAAGTGCCGCTTTTGCCAGGTGGGAACACGCCATTGCTGTGAAAGGCAGGGATATTTATATTTACGGCAAAGATTTGCCCAATCCTTTGAAAAAGACCAATGCCCCCTGGCGTTTCAGGCAGTACACAATGGGCTCTTTGAAAGGCGTTTGTGTCTTTGCTGAAAAATTCCTCAACACCCGCTTTGTGGGGATCGTGATGAACAATGATGATGAAAATGACGGTGTGCGTACTCTGCCGTTGAAAAAAATTTCTGTTCCTGATCGTTTTTCTTATCGTGACACGCCCCGTTTTACTATGCAGAACGATCAAGGGGGAGTCCTTTATTCCGTTGCCAATAATTACGTTTATGACTGCGGAACCAAGTTTGACGTGCATTACATCGGCAAGGTGTTTCCCCCTGAAAAGTTTTTGAAAACCAAACCTGAATATTTCGCCATTATCGACGGCAAACGTTATACCCGTGCCGATTTGCCCCAGTATTGTATGAGTCATCCTGATATCCACAAAGGACTTTTTGAAGAAGCCCTTTCCCGGGCTGATGCGGGATATACGGTGGTCGAATTGGGGCAGGCAGACGGCTTTATAGGCTGTGAATGTCCCCGCTGCAAGGCGTGGTACAACACTTCGGATTGGAGCGAAAAAATGTGGCTCTTTCAAAGGGATATGATGGAAAAACTCATCAAAGCCCGTCCGGGGATCCAAGTGGCCATCGCCTGTTACGGCGTGACGCATTCCGTGCCTGAAACTTTTAACCGTTTCCCCGGGAAAGGTGTCTTTGTCAATATCGCTCCTGCCACACCGGAATTGCTGGAAAAATGGAAAAAGTTTAATGTTACAGGAATGAATGCCTGGGCATACGATATGGGCTCTTACCACGCCTGCGGATTTTCTCCTGCAAAAAGTTTTGCCGCTTTGCAGCAGTCAGTGCGGTTTCTCAAATCGACTCCGGTGACGACACTTTATTTGTGCCAGTATACCACCTCTTTTGCCATTAATGGCCCCTGGATCTATGCCTGGGGAAAATTTATGGGCAACAAAGAAGTTGAGTATAAAGAGCTCCTGTCTGATTATTGCCGCTTTGCTTTCGGAGAAAAGGCCGCTCCTTACTTTATTGAATTTTTTACGCTCATCGACAAGAGAATGGAAATGTTCCCCCTCTGGAAAGAGCAGGTCCTTGATGATCTGCTGGGAATCAGAAAACGCCAGAGTGCCATAAAACTCTGGCAGGATCGCTACCCTGATGCCGTGCTGAAAAAACTCATCACTCTTTTTAACGAAGGTATCAAACGCTGTGATCCTGCCAACTCTATGCTGGTCCGGCTTAAAATCGAGTTTGAATATCTCTGTCTTTCTGCAGAAGCCTGCAATGCGGCGGCTCAGCTTGAAAAACAAAACGATGCCGCCGCCCGCAACCGGTTGGCGGATGCACTGGAAAAACGCAACAAATTTATTGCTGCCCGTCCGGCAAGAAAAAAAGATAATTGGATCACAGACAGTTTTGAACACGCTAAGATCGACCGACTTCAGCGGGGCGGTTATATGGCAGGTATTTTCGGCGGTGTATTCAACAGTGATCCTGCTTTGCTCCGCAGAAGTATCCCTGAAACAACGGCTGTCGAAGTCAAGGATTTCAATGATCCCCGCTGGAACAAACTTCCTGTCCTGACGCTCACAGCTCTTATGAATCGCTCTTCTCAAAGAGCAACTGTCAGGATCGGTTATAATTCAAAAGGGATCCTTTTGAAATTGAACGTTCCTCTGGCCAAAGAAAAATTGGCGGCAAGAAGGGCCAATTTGCGTGATACCACCAAGATGTGGCACGATGCCGTTTGGGAAATCTTTATTGCTGACGGTAAATTGACCCGTCAGTTCGCTTTCAGCGGTGCACCGGGGGCGTTTTATGATGCTTTGATCTATGCCGGCGGCGGGCGTTCTGTTTCCTGGAGACCCTCCTGGAGTGTCAGGGAAACTTTCAAAAACGGTGTCTGGGAGTCTTGTGTCACACTGCCCTGGGGCAGCACGGGATTGGTTCCTTTCCGCAATGGTATGCGCTGTCGGATGCAGTTTGCCTTTTCTGCCGGAGCTCAGAATATCAGCTGTTGGCATCTGCCCCTTTCCGGAGCTCTTCACGATATCAGCGGTTTCGGCGGTGTTCGCTTCGGGGAACGGTCTTTGAAACGGGTCGTTGATGTCAATGGGGATTTCAAGAAGATCGGCAAGAAGGGTGTTCCCCTCAATTGGAGCACCAAAAAACTTAAAGTCACGGTCAGCAAAGATTCCAAAAACAATGTTATGGAATTGAGCGGGCAAGTGAGCAAGTTTGATGCGGCATATAATGATTGCCTCATTATGGCAGAAGCCGATGAAGAAATCGTGCTGACCGCCCGGATGCGGGGCAAAGGTTATGCAAGAATGGCTGTTTCCTGGAAAAACAGTGCCGGGAAATGGGTTTCTAACGCCGTGTCTCCTGAAGTGAAACTTTCAGAGAAAGCTCAAACCGTCGAAAGACGTTTTTCGCCGGGGCATCTGGTGCAGAAAGGTGCCGAGGGGGCGGTCTTTTCTATCTATCTGCTCAAACCCGGCGGTACACTTGTCCTTGAATCGGTTAAAGCCGAGGTCAGACGCAAGGTGAAATAAAAAATAGGCATTTAACAGGAAGAACTGTTCTATGCCCATAAAAAAGGCAATCTGTTCCGGAAAAACGGTAAACAGATTGCCTGATTTTTTTCAGAAGTTGACCGAACACTGTACCCCTGTAAGGAGTTCCGTTATTACGGCGTTCCGTACTTTTTCCTTATTCAACGGCATCTGGAATTCAAATTGTCCCCGATTTCCTGAACCGTGTACGACGGTGGAGTACGAAGGATTCTTTTTGCCGCTGTTATCAAAGACATCCACTCTGAAAGTGTGGTCACTGAATTTTGAACTCTCAGCTGCAAGAGTTATTTTCATAACAACTTTTCTTCCGGAGCGTTCCACATTGCAGAGTACCTTTTCCACCTTGTAGGGCAGGAGTGTGAAAAGGGCTTGAGTGTGCTGCAAAAATTCATATTGGAAGGAAGCGCGGTACCCGAGATATTTTTTGTTGACCGTATCATAAATGTGGTATTTTTTCCTCAATTTGATATTGGCGATCTGCTTTTCCCGAGGCAGAGGCGCAGCCCCTCTGGGATTGCGTATAACAGCCAGAAGCATACCGTTGGCAATGGTACGGCAGACGATCTGGGGATCAGTTATACCGGAAATTTGAACTTCTGAAAAGATTTTTTGTTCTGCCAGAAGCTCAGACCAGAATGCGTGGAGCAGTTTTGCTTCTCTGACAGTTCCCGGTGAATAGCGCATTGCATCCCAGTCACCGAAAGACGAGGTAAGAGAACAGCCCATATAGACGGTTTTCCCTTTGCCGAAACGATTGACAAAGAAGGCCGGTTTTCCGTTGATTCTGCCGTAAGATCTGGCACTGCCGGGTTGAGCTTCAAAGTCGGCATAATCGATCTTGAAGCGGCCTGTCTGCCAGATGAGGGGGTAAGGACACTCCCTGGCCTTACCCATTTTTTTCATACCGAAAAGTTCATAAAGTTTGGCTGTGTTTTCTCTGACGGCTCCGTGCTGATCGTAAAATCCCGGCATCAGATCTGCCACAAGGGTGCCGCCCTTGCGGACAAACTCTGCTGCGGCAGCGATCTCTTTATCAGACATTGCAGCAGAAAGAGGCAATACCATAACTTTGTATCTGGCGGGGATCCCCTCTTTTTCCATTTGACCGTAAGCCACATAATCGTAGGGTAAAAATGAATCCTGCTGCAGCAGCCTGAATCCGTCGGTACTGAGCTGCCGCATCTTGTCGAGGCCGATAAACCAGTCGGCTTTGATAGAAGCCGGCGTATAATGGAACGCCACAGGCGAGGCTTTGAAAGAGCTGCGCATAACCGCTTCAGCTGTGCCGTTGGTCCACGGTGAATATGCTTTGATCAGCCTTTCGCCCCCGGGAGCGATGTTGTAGGCCGGATCAATGGTGAAATTACCGTAAAAGGCCACTCCGGAACAGCCGTCCATCAAAGCTTTGATGCCGAGGTAACTTGAAATTTCCCACGGCTTGTCGTATCCGTCCCAGGGACAGTTGGTAAAGCGTCCTTTGGCGAAACAACGCTGCTGGACGGTCTGTTCACCGGAGTAAGAGTTCAAGGATTCAAGGCTGGGAGTCATCAGATAATGGTCCCAGGCGTTCCAGGGATTGGTGTTTTGTGTCCCTGAAAGGGAATAGATCAGCCGGGGATCGGCAGCTTTCAGATTTTTCACAAGTCTGGCAAGTGCATTGGCCAGATTACGGTCATTGAAGGTACGGTGATCCAGCCAGGAGGCAAAGGATTTCATCTTGCGTGCTTCTTCTGCTGTAGAGGCGATCACTTCCTCCCACTTGGTGAAAGAGGTTTTCCAGCTTTTGTTCAAAGCCTCAAGGGATTTGTACTCTTTTTTGAGGAAGTTGCGGAATTCCCGTTGGCAGTGAATGGAGAAACAGCCGTCCCAGTTGACAATGGAGTTGGATTCATCTGCCCCCATAACATCAATAGCTCCCAGTTTATAGGTGGGACCGAAGTTTCTCTGAGTATGAGTATTCAAGTATTGCTTATATTCAGGTGAACTCAAACAGGGGCGGCGGATCAGTGAAAATTTGGCTTTCTCACCTGCCTTATAGGGGAATTTTCCACCGGTCCACATAGAGGAATAAACACCGCCGTGAAGAATGTCATTTTCACGGAACGCCCGTTCAGCACTGGGGAAATCCCCGTAGCTTTTGGCACCGCCAGCCTTGTTGATACCCATTTTTTTGAGCTGGGAAAGATAGAGGTCATAGTTCCAGATATGAGCGTTCCGGCTCAATGAGGGCCACCCCTGCATCACAGTATAGGTGCCGGAGGGGATATTGCCGTAGATCTGGATCTTGCGGACAGCACGGTCAAGCTCTTTTTTGCCGTCCATACGGCGGAAGATGATCCTTGCCGCTTTGGTGCGGCATTTGTCAAGGGGCAGAGCCACCTTGTCACCGGAAAGTTTTTCACAGAGGTTGCCGTTATTGTCCCACAGTTCAACAATGGTTTTTCCTTTTCCCGAAGCAATGACGGAGCAGAGGACTTTCTCTTTTTCCTTGTAGACTTTGTTTGTGTCGCATATCACTTTGGTGAATTTGGCTGTACCGCGGAATTCGACCGGAGCACAGCCCCACCAGAGGACGGCTCCGGCAGCATTGAATACCCGGATATCCACAAAGTTCACTCCCTCCATAGCAGGTCCGGGCAGTGCGGCGGTAAAACGGTTTTTTCCGGCTTTCATCCGGAGTTTTTGGTTAAACACATTCCAGGTATCAGAAAATTTGTTGCGTAAGATCCACGCAACTGTGATATCGGCATCTTTGGGAGATTCCAGCTCCAGAGCGGCATTGATTGTTCCGTTTTTCACAACTGCTGCGGCTTTGCCCTGGGGCATCGTGTCGGATTTCCTTGAAGCTGCATAGATCAATTTACCCATAAGGGAAATCTGGTATTCGTAATATTTCCAGGTCTCTGACGGAGGAGTGATATTGTTCAGGGGCAGAAAGAACCCGCTGGGTTTATTGTCAGAGGGAGCTTCCACCTGCCAGGTGCAGAGGAACACTTTTCCTTTGCCGTAAGAAAATTCACTCAGCAGCGGATTGTTCCCTGCCATAATGTGATTTTTGACATTTGTTGTCTTATAAGGCATTACAGGCGTAGGCGGCAGATGATCCACGGGGATCCCGGAGATCAATGCGGATTCTCCGGCAGATCGCCATTTGAATTTCCGGGGCGGTTTCTGATTGAGCATCAAAACTTTGCGTTTCGGTGGGGTATAGGTGGAAACGATATTTTTCTTCAGCTCTTCAGGAAAGTTCAAGGGGGCAATCAGGATCAATCCCGTTCCTTTTTCCACCTTTGCCATAATCGCTTTTTTGAGAGCATCGCTGAATAACTGCCACACATTGGCAGAAAAAATCATACAGTCAAATTCCTGCCGTAAAACCTGGGTGAGTTCATTGATACAGCGTTTTTCAGTAAGTGAAGTGAAATGATTGCTCAAAGCCCAGATGCCGTTGATGTAATTGGTGGTCAGTTTCATATCGAAACGGCGGGCAATTTCCACCATATCGCGGATACCGCCGCTTCTTTCGTTGACCGCAAGGACTTTCGGGGTGCCGCCCGCATATTTCCGGGCAAAATCAAATGCAGGCAGTCCGACTGTGGAGGTGTTGAAATTCAAATTCAGCTTATTCCGGCGTGTTTGCAAGTCAGGCTTGATAATGCCGTCCCGGGTGAGCATATAAACGCTGCTTGATTCTTTGAAAACAGATTGTTTTTCCGTAAAAAAGAGTCTGGTATTCCCTGAAAACAGTTCGGCTTTGAAAACGGCAGTACCTTTTTTGAAAGGATTGGCAAAGGTCAGTGAAAAAAGCTCTTTCCCTTTCACGGAAACACTTTTCAATTCACGGAACTTGACTTTCCCGTCGTTGGAAGCGATACCGCCGGAAATTTTAAGCGTATAATTGCCGGGAGTAAGGATCCTGCTGCGGAAAAGTATTTGTGCAGGGGCGGTTTTGTACTCCTTTTCAAGATCAAATGAGGCCGCAGCATAACGGCTGACTTTGTCCGGAAATCCCACATTGGAATAGGGAGCAAGATATGTGGAAAAGTTGAGACTGCTCCCGGCTTTGACAGGATAGACACCTAATTTACATTCTGCCGTGCCGTGGCGGGGACTTGAACCCCAGAAGTAAACTTCACGGAAGAACTCGTAAGGAAAAATAAATGCGGTACCACATTCTTTGCTGCCGCCGCCGAACCAGGCACCGGAAAGTTCCCGGTGGTAAAACTCTTTTATGGCAGGATCGATTTTTTCCACACCGTAGATCCCCGGGATGAGCCTGACGCCCCCGGCGGGGAAAAGGAATCCGTTAAAAAGCCAGTAGCCGCTTTCCAGATCAACCACATTTTCCTGAAGATTGGTAATGGTGTAATCAGTACGCAAGACGGCAGAATCTTTTTCAAGGGTATAAAGTTTTTCCACCAGAACATTGATAAAGATCCCCCCTTTGCCCTTTCCGGAAACCACGACCTGTTTCCGTTCCGGGGTGTCCGCCACGACCTTGCAGTCATATTTGACATCAAGATAGAAATCCCGCTGGGCACTGCCGCTGTGAAATCTGTCAAGGAATGCCCCCGCTACCTCATATTCTCCGGGGATGCAGTTGTGTTTGCTCAGTTTATCATAGGCAAAAACGATGCCGCCGTTGCGTTTGGGATCAATGGCAAAGAGGCCGTGTCTGTTTTCAAGAACAACAACGTCACCTTCTTTACGCAGCTGAAATTTTCCTGTGGCTTTTTTGACGAGATGTTCATAAGGATTGGGGGGCAGTTTGACCGCTTTGACGGGCATCACTGATCCCTCAAAGACCACTTCGCTCAAAGCCTGAAATGTTCCGGAGCCTTCAAGAGTGAATTCAACTTCAGTAACAGGTGTCTGATAGGGGATCTCCATACGGATCACTTCCTGTTTCGATTTTTTATCAGGAGTGGCGTAAGGGTGTTTGATACTTTTTTTGCCGAGAGGCATCCGGGCACCGTTCAAAGAGCCCAGAGCACTGATACTGTACCAGCCGTAACTCCGGGGCCCCCGGAAAATATGAAAATCAACATATTTGATTTTGACAGGAGAGGCAAATTTAAAGTCCAGTTTGATCAGTTTTTTCGGAGCCTTCGGCCGATTCCAGACCACCAGACGGTCTCCGCTGCTGCCGCTCTTGCCGTCTGTTAATTTGGAAAATCCCGGGTCTGACGAACCCTTATTGAGATAAGCTGCATTGAAACGGTAGGCGGCAACTTTCAGCGGAGCACCTTCAAGACAGAAAGCAGCTGCACAGCAGATAAAAAGAGTAGAAAATATCTGTTTCATAAAAAAATCCTTTTTACAGACCGTAAACACGAGCAGTCGAAAAAGCATCAAAGGGCGTGTACCAGTATTGGGTCCCCCACATTGCCAACTGGGCATATTTGCGTAAAGCAACGTGAGCATCATACAGAACAAAGTTGCTGCCGCCGCTGTGACGCATTGTAAAACGGGGTTCCGTAGAACTTTGAACATTCAGACGGTAATTGTCATTGTGATTGGCATCAAAAATGTAAATCGTACCCGAGGGGCGTTTGACGCCGGAAATCTTGGCATTCTGGAAAATCCCGTTTTTAGGAGAATATTGTCCCATTTGGGCCGTGGGCAGATAAGTGTTGTACTTTGGTCCCCGGGCTTCTTCAGAGGGACAATAGAGAATATATTTCTCACCGCTGTTGAGCTGATAGAAATTTTTGGGCGGGTGTCCCAGATAGCCGCTGACCCGGCTGAACCAGGCGGGCAATCCGGCACTGGCATATCCTCTGAAGTTTCCGCCCTCAGTATATCCGAAGGGGACATATTCCTGATTGTCAGTAATATACTGCTGTCCGGCAAGACCGATATTTTTCAGTTGGTTGGTACATTGGGTACTCTTGGCCCGTGCCCGTGCCTGCTGCAGAGCAGGCAAAAGCATTGCCGCCAGAATAGCGATGATGGCTATAACAACAAGAAGCTCTATTAAGGTGAAGCTGTACAGCTTCACCTGCCTACAGGCAGGTGAAAAACCTTCTTCTTTGCCATAAACACGATCACTGCAGAGATGTGGTCTTTTCACCAGAAGTTCTATCAAGGTGAAAGGAGCCGGAGAAGGAAGGGAGAACCTTTTGAAAAAAGGTTCTCCCTTCCTTCCCCGGGCCCCATCCATCCTTGCCAAAAACTTTTGGTGGATTGCCGTTTTTGCATTTGCAAAACCGACAATCCCGCATTTTGCAGGATTGCAATGGCAAATATTAAGGCAAGAGACAATTTTTCGCAAAGTATAAACACATATTTGACAAGTTTTGCTTACCAGAAGTTCGATCAGCGTAAAAGCGTTTTTTTGCCTTTCACCTTGTTTTGAAGTTGTTGACATCGTTTCCATTTTAGATTCCTTTCATTATTTAATGGGGGATTTACATTTTTCATTTACTCAAAAGGGGAATGGTAATTTTCAGAAAACAAAAAAAAGGCTTTGAAAAAAACTGCAGACTGACCTGTTACGATCAGGTGAAGCAAGCATTTATTTAAAAATAAATGCTTGCTTGCTTGCTTGCTTGCTTGCTTGCTTGCTTGCTTGCTTGCTTGCTTGCTTGCTTGCTTGCAAAGGGAATTGGCAACACAATGCTCAGAAAGCTCTGAAAGCTTCTTGTACATCATATTGTTAAACATAGTTATTTCTGCCATATTTCCTTTGCCTTGTTCCAGTATTATCTTAAAATATGA
>JAZUPO010000192.1:0-1700 GCA_045605205.1 Victivallaceae bacterium | reverse complement strand
AAGCAGCGCAAGGGAAAGGTTGCTGTTTGGGGCAATGTCCAATCCAGCGGAAAGGCTGAAAAGCTGACCCGGTAAAACACCCCTTTTATAACAGTTAATGCCGCAAGACAGAAAAATAGTTTTGCGGCTTTTTTTTTCAGAAAAATATTTTGTTCCCTCTTGACAGAGTGTATTGTTTCCTTTATCTTAATAACAAGGAGAACAATGATATGCCGCGATTTCTTGAAATTTATACACTGCTCCGGTCCCGTATCGCTTCGGGGGTATTGCTTCCGGGCAGCCGGTTGCCGGCAGAGCCTGCACTTGCCGCTGAACTGAAAGTGGCAAGAAAGACGCTGCGTAATGCCTTGACTCTTTTACAGAAAGAAGGATTGATCCGGCGGACGCCTCATAAAGGGACATTTGTTTGTGATTTTTCAGGAAGCACTGAAAAAAGAATTCTTTTTGTCAATGCGGATCAGATCAATGAGGGGCCCTGGCCTTCGACACGCACGACATATTATACCTATCCCGGCGTGCTTCAGCGTTGCCGGGAGCTGAAGATCGAGTGCGATCACGTTAATATCCGTATGGTGAAAAATATTCTGCCTCTCGGGGAGAGTTATAAGGGAATTATTCTTGAAAGCCCCCGGGTCGGCAGTTTCCCTGAAGAAGTGGCTCTTTTGCGGGAACAGAAACTTCCTATGCTCAATATTGCCGGATTTGAAAAGACTCCTTCGGCGTGTCAGTGTCCCTGTGTGTTTCCTGACAGAAAAAAAGCTTTTCTTGCAGGTGTTGAACATTTGTTTCGCCGGGGGCATCGCCGTATTGCCTTTTTGCTCACTCTGAATTGGCAAAAGGTTCAGGAGCGGCTTCGCATAGACGAAAAAGAGTTTGTGGAACAACTTGAAAAATTGGGGCTGAAAAAGGAACAAATCTCTATCGGCTTCTGCGACAACAATAATCCCGACGATATGATCGAACAGACGATAAAACTTTTTTCAGGCAAAGAGCCCCGTCCCACGGCGATTTTCTGCGATACGGATGGTATTGCAGCTTTTGCTTATGCGGGGCTGCGGCGGTTGGAACTTGCTATCCCTGATGATGTGGCCGTGCTGGGATTTGTGGGCTGTCTTGCCAATTGTCTGCTGAAACCGGGGCTTTCAACGGTGGATTTCGATTATAAAAGAGCGGCGGCGTTTGCCGTTGATCTGCTGCTGAGTCCTGATTATGCCGGATTACCTCCGGTGATCTATTCCCCTTTTGATGTGGTTGTACGTGAAAGTACTTCTGTTATAAGATATGAAATTGAAAGGAAGTAAAAATTAATTATTTCAAATGCCTCTTTGCTAAAATACATAAATTTTTTTTAACAATAATAATTTCAGGAAATCAATTATGAAACGTTTTTTTACGCTGATTGAATTGCTGGTGAGCAAAACTTGGCAAATATCTATTTATTTTTTGCGAAAAATTGCCTCTTGCCTTGATATTTGCCGTTGCAATTCTGCCAAATGCGGGATTGTCGGTTTTGCAAATGCAAAAACGGCAATCCATCAAAAGTTTTTGGCAAGGATGGATGGGGCCCGGGGAAGGAAGGGAGAACCTTTTTTCAAAAAGGGTTCCCCTCCCCCCCCCGGCTCCTTTCACCTTGATAGAACTTCTGGTTGTGATCGCCATCATTGCTATTCTGGCGGGTATGCTGCTCCCCGCTTTGCAGC
>JAZUPO010000191.1:0-6544 GCA_045605205.1 Victivallaceae bacterium | reverse complement strand
CCGAAACGTCTGGGGAAAGTCCTTGATATGATGCCCCACTTGAAAGTTATTGCCGCTCATCTGGGGGGATATCGTGCCTGGGAAGAAGGAAAACGTCACCTGGTGGGCAGAAAAGGCGTGTGGCTTGATTCTTCAAGTACGATCGGTTATCTTTCAGCCGAAGAATCCAAAAAAATCATTCTCGCTCACGGATGTGACAAAGTGCTCTGGGGAAGTGATTATCCCGCACGGCGGCATCAGGGGGCCATTGAAGATATCAGAAAACTGGGACTTTCTCAGGAACAGCAGGAAATGATTTTTTACCGCAATGCCGAAAAGTTATTTTCTTCCATCGTTTCCAATACCTGAGCCACACTGATATCATCTATACACCGGCAAATGCCATTGTGCAGATGAGTGCAGCGCCAGAAACAATTTTCGCAGCTGCACGGTGTCGTCACCACAAGAGGAGACACACAACCGGGAGGCAGAGAGATTTCAGGGTAGGGGAGGAACCATCCCGGTTGTCCTCTGCCGGAAATGGCAAGAGAAGGAACTCCTGACATCGCACTCAGGTGGATACCACCTGTATCATTGCCGATGGTACAGCGGGCACGGGAAACGATACCTGCAAATTCCAGAAGTGAAACATTGTGGACTACTGAACAGTTTTTGCCGGAAACATTTGCCGCAATGGATTCCATAAATTCTTTTTCAGCTGCAGTTCCGCAAATCAGGATGCGGGGGATTTTCAGAGTGCTGAGCAGGGTCGACCATTTTTTTTGTCCCCAACAGCAGTAAGAGCCTTTGCCGCTGCCCGGAAAAACACAAAGATACTCTTCAGTTTTGAACTTTTCCGGCACTTCAAAAGGATGATTGAGCCACGGGTTTTTCAACTCGAAAGAGGAAACACACTTTTGAGCAAAACGCAAATTCCGCTGAAGTTCGTGTTCCCCCGGCAAATACTCAAGCTCCATCGCCCCGGAAGAGGCAAGGTACTTTAAGAGCGGATACTGCAGATGCAAAGGAGTGGTGGCAAACTGAAAACACTCATCAGGAGTTGCCGCAGCAGTAATCATTCCCTCAAGCAGCAATTCCCGGTAAAAACGGGGCTGCAGAACCCGCTTGACCTTTAATGCGGCGATTTGCTTCAACATTTTTGCACGGTAGGAACCGGACTGCAAAAAGGTGCGGGGATCCAGCGGGATCACTTCACATTCCGGAAAAAGGGCTGTACAAAGTTCTGCCCATAATGAATTGACAAGAAAATATGTTTTTTCTCCGGGGTACATTCCTGAATGAGCAAAAGGAGCATAGAGGGCAAAATCTCCGATACGGTCAAGGCGGACAATCAATGTGCCCGATTTTTCAGATGAACTTTTCCGGAAATATCTGACTGCCGCAAGATCACGCAGCAGCGACAATCTTGTGTGCCACTTCATAAAACACTTCCTTCCCCGGGGAAAATGAAGTCGATCAGTTTGGGAGCATTGGCAGCAAGAGACCATTCCTGTGCCTTTTGAAAGCCCGCTTTCCCCATTGCTTTTCTCAAGCTTTCATCCTGAAAAAGAAGTTGGAATTTTTGGATCCACTCTTCAGCGTTACGACAGAGAAAACCGTTTTTGCCGTCCTCAATGATCCGGCAGTTTTCTCCCACGGCCGAAGCAAGGGCCGGAATGCCTGCACCGCCGTATTGAATGAGTTTATAGGCTGACTTTCCTCTGGCAAAGGAGTCTTCCGGCAGCGGCATAATTCCCAAATGAGCCTTACAGAGAAGTTCTGCTTCAGTGTCTTCGCTCCAGTCGACGCTGTAGCCCGGAACTCCCGGCAGAGGCCCCCAGGATTTTTTGCCGATAATAAGCAATTCAAAGTCACAATGTTCTGCCATTTTTTTCAATACATTTTGCAAGAGACTCAAGTAATGAAATGTCGCAGGAGTGCCGATCCAGACAAGAGTGAATTTTTTGAACTTTTCTGCTCCGGCTGAGGCGGTGTAACGTTCAAGATCAATGGCTGTGGGGATTTTTATGATACGGGGATTGAGTTTTTGGAAACGTTCAAACAAAAGATCATTGGCAACGATCACTCCGGTCGCCCGGGAAACCAGTATGTCATATTTATCTTTCAGGGTGGGAATTTTTGCATATTTTTCCCAGACCGGATCATCAAAGTTCAAAAAGAACTTTCTGTTTTTCAGAAAAAGAAGTTCGCTCCAGCCCCACAGCAGCGGGAACAGCTCGTACTCAATGAGCAAAGGCGTGTCAGGCGGCGTCTGCCGCAACTCCCGCATTCTCCGGAAAAATCCCCGGGGCAGGGCGGTTACAGAACGGCCCCGGCCGGAATAAAGCTGCTGCAGATAGGTATCATCAAAGAAAGAGTGATACAAAGGGGTGATCCCTGCACGTTCAAAGAAGGGACGGTATCTGAAAAAACGCACCCTGCTTGAAGCTCCTTTTTCGCCGTAACGGCAAAAAACGGCAAGTCGTTTTTCTGTACTCATTTGCAGGCCGCCAGACAATCTGTCAACAGTTCCCGCAGGGCGATCAGCCGTTTTTGCTGAAACTCAACAAACTCTTTTTCATATGGAGCACTTTGTAAAAGCATACTCAAAAAATGATTGAGTTCCAACAAATCGTTGAGTGTTCTTTTGCCGAGACATCTTTTCAGAGCTTTGTCCTCTGGGGGAACATCAAAGAAATCGGCACAACGGGCCAGAAGTTTTGCATAAGCACAGCTCAAAGTCAAAGCCGCATAACGGACAGATGGAGTAACTGCACAATGCAAATTCCACTGAGAGGCAAGTTTGTCAAGGGAATCTATAATGTATTCCCCGGGACGGCGGCCTTCCTGATAAGGAACCTCGTGTTCATCCCCGCCGGATTCCTGAGTCAGATAGCTCCAGGGGGCCAGGGCTCCCCGGGGATCCTGACCGCAATCAGTTTGTGCGGCGATCGAACTGTTGACTATTTCCTCTTCCCCCGGCAGATCAAGGCACAAAGGAAGAGCTCTGAAGTAACAATTGATCCGGCGTTCATCACGGCGGATCTCCTGTTCCCAACGGAACTCATCCCAGTTTCTGTAATGTGTACGGGGAAGACTCATTATTTCCGGGGAAGGGATTGAAGCTGTTCCACCGTTTCAGGGGCGGGAACATCTTCCCAGAGACCTTCAAGGTTATAACGTTCACGCATTTCCGGGGTCATCAAGTGCACCAGCACGTTGCAGAAGTCGATCAAATTCCAGCCGCCGGTGCCGATACCGTCTGTACGGGCAGGGTGGAGCTTGTATTCGTCACGCACCCGGCGTTCGATCTCGGAACAGAGAGCGTGGAGCTGGGGCTCAGAATTTGCCGTGGCGATCACATAATAGTCTGCAATTGACGAAACGGCTCCCACAGAGATGACTTTGACATTTTCGGCAAGTTTGTCATCGGCACATTTGGCACAGAATTCAGCCAATTCTTCAGGGGAGGGCATCGTCATATTTTTTTCCGTCATATTGAACTCCTGTTTTTAAGATACAAACCGTGCCGCCGGCAATAAATGGCCGCCGGCTCCGGTGTCATTGATATAATATTGTCCCAATTGTCGGATTTTTCCATTGAAAAACGCAAATTTGTTGAAGATATTTCAAAAAATTCTCCGTCAAGCAGGGATTTGAAAAGTTTTTCCGCAATGGCCGGGGGGAATTTTTCTTTGAGATATTCCAATGAAACTTGGCAATCCGGACGGGGATAGACCAGTATTTCAAAGCGTTCCGCAAGCTCCCGGGCCCTGTGCCAGGAGTGAAGATCCAACAAAGAATCCGCTCCGATGAGAAGCTGGTATTTCTCTGCCGGATCGCGGTTCAACTCTTCAAGAATGTCAAATGTATAAGAAGGCTCTCTGCGGCGGCGGTATTCTATATCCGAAACAAAAAATTCCGGGATACCCGCCGTTATCAGCCGCACCATATTGAACCTGTGAGCAAACTGCTGCCGTGACCGCTGCAGTTTGTGAGGCGGCATAAAAGCGGGAACCCACATAATCCTGTCACAGCGTCCGGAACGCAATGCTCCTGTTGCCACTCCCAGATGTCCGGAATGGGGCGGATCAAAACTTCCGCCAAAAAAAGCCGTTCTCATAAAAAGCCTCGTGTGATAACTTGTGAAAAAAATTGTTACATTAGTTAAAATAACAGTATCCTGAGTGCTTTTCAAGAGAAAAATTCCGGAAAAAAGCATTTTTTTGCTTGACTTTTATGACATATCGGCTTATTTTACTTCCGGAAACAGTTTTGTTTTCCAGGAAAATACAGTTTTATGAAGAAAGGAGTTCTTAAAAGTTATGAAAAAGTTTTTGGTTTTGTCGGTTTGTGCTGCTTTTTTCTGTGCACTTCAGGGAACTCCTGTCAAAAAATCCGGAATAAAATGGCTTCCTGATGTAAAATCCGCTCAAAAAATTCTCGGGAAAGAGAAAAAGTCCATATTGCTTTTTTTCACTGCTCCCGGTTGGTGCGGTCCCTGCCGTGCTTTGGAAAAAGGCCCCATCGCTTCACCTGAATTTGCTGCCATCGTCAAAAAGAATGCCGCTGTAAAAATGGATTATTCCAATCGCAATGCGGTTTCTGACCAGGCAAGAGCTGCTTTGCAGAAATATAAGATCGAAGGTTTCCCCTCTCTTCTCGTTCTCGATGCCAATGGCAGAGAAAAGGGACGTATCGTTGGCAATCTGCCGGCAGGGAGTTTCTTTGCGGAATTGAAAAAATTGATTGAAAAATAAGATTTCAAAGTCAGAAACAACAGCCCCCGGACTATGAAAAAATACCTTTATATCACACTCATATTGATATTGTCCTGTTTTGTGTCGGCAACAGGAGCCCCTTTTGAATGGAAAGCGGAAACTGTTGAGGGACAATTAGCTGTTACAGTCAGGATTGAAGCCGGGTATTATCTGAATCTGGATTCTCTGCTGACAGAAATCAAAGATGCACAGGGCAAATTGCCGCCGGTGGTTTCCCTGCCGCCCAAACAGGAGATCAACGATCCTGAAACAGGAAAAACACTTATTCTGCCCCAGGGAACCTGGCGGTGGGTTTACGGAGGTACTCCCCCTTATCAGGTCAAGATCTCTTTTCAGGGATGCAAAAAGGCTGCTCCGGGAGAAGCTCCAGTCTGTCTGATGCCTGAAGAATTGACTCTGGCGGGGGGAACTCCTACGCCGTTGGCCGCCGCCGAAAGTTCCGCTGTAAAAGAATTTTACCGCAGCTGGAAAGTGGTGAAACGGTATGCCGGAGCAATGAATAAAGAGGAGTTTTTACACTTCCTTTCTGAAAAATCTCCCGGAACAGAAAGCAGCTCCGGAAACAATGTGTTTGCCGACACAGCATTGTGGCTTGTCGTTTTATTGACATTGCTGGGAGGGCTTGGGTTGAATCTTACTCCCTGTGTGCTTCCGATGATCCCCATAAACCTTGCCATTATCGGTGCCGGTGAGTCCAAGTCCGCCGGTTTCCGCCGGGGGGTGCTTTATGGAACAGGAATGGCAGTGGCTTACGGCATACTTGGTGCAGCAGTCGTTTATACGGGGGGCAGTTTCGGAGCTCTGAATTCTTCAAGCTGGTTTAACTTCGGTATTGCTGTGCTTTTTGTTGTTTTGGCAGCAGCGATGCTTGGCGTGTTCAATCTGGATTTTTCACGTTTCGGCAATGTGGCTCCCGGTAAAATCAAGGGGGGCAGAGAGGCCGTAGCCTTTGTGATGGGGGGCATCGCCGCCTTGCTTGCAGGAGCGTGTGTGGCTCCTGTTGTTGTAAGCGTTATGATTTTTGCCGCAGCACTCTATGCTCAGGGCAATCAATTTGCTCCTTTTATGGGGCTTTTGCTTGGTGTCGGTATGGGGCTGCCGTGGCCTTTTGCTGCAATGGGAATGGCAGTGCTGCCCAAGCCCGGCAGATTTATGGTGACAATCAAGTACATTTTTGCCATCCTGATTCTTGCCGGAGCGGCCTATTATGCCTGGCTGGGGTGGACTCTGATGCCCGGGAATTTTTCACCCCGGGCAGAGATCGCAAAATTAGCTGAAGCAGGTTCCCGTGCCAGGGCGCAGAAAAAGGCGGTTGTGGTGGATTTTTATGCCACCTGGTGCAAAAACTGTATGGTTATGAAACGTACTGTATTGAAAGATCCTGAGGTACGTAAAGCCCTTGAAAAATACGAGTTCGTGGAGTTTCAGGCTGAAAAACCGGGAGATCCCCTTATTGCTCCCTTGTTGAAGCTGTGGAATATTCCCGGTTTTCCTGCATTTGTCATAGCGGAGCCCTGATTTTCAGCTTGAAAAAGACACTCTCTGGTGCTATATTAAGAAGATTACATTCTTATAAACCTAAAATCAAGGAGTAGTGTTATTATGGCCGACGATTTCAAAAGTCAGGAACTGATGGACAAGATTGTCAGTTTGTGCAAACGGCGCGGATTTATTTTCCCCAGCTCCGAAATCTACGGCGGTTTCAACGGCTTCTGGGATTACGGTCCCTACGGTTCCCGCATGAAACGCGCCATCGAAAACCTCTGGTGGCATGAAATGGTCGA
>JAZUPO010000190.1:0-5814 GCA_045605205.1 Victivallaceae bacterium | reverse complement strand
TCGTTCTGAGAGCCAAGGAGTTGTCACCTTAACTTGTCTTCCTAAGACCGCTTGGCCTCCGACTTTCTCCCTTCCTTCCCCAGGCCCCATCCATCCTTGCCAAAAACTTTTGGTGGATTGCCGTTTTTGCATCCGCAAAACCGACAATCCCGCATTTTGAAGAATTGCAAGGGCAAGTATCAAGGCAAGAGGCAATTTTTCGCAAGATATAAACACATATTTGACAAGTTTTGCTTAAAAGCAGTTCGATCAGGGTGAAATGTCTGTTTTTCACACTCTTTGCGGCAAAGGAAACACTCTTCCGGATCTCTTTCATTTCGGGAACACTCCTTTCAAAAAATATTAATCAAAAAGTTCATTGATGGCTTCGATGCTTTCTTCCACCAGCCGATTGCCCCCTTCCACAGTGACGATACTGCTGGCGGGGACGCTTCCGTAGCCGGTGCCGCCGGAACGGCCGGAGGGCAGATAAGTCCCCTGTCCGGCACTCAACTGCACAAGAAAGGTCTGGACTGCTTTGCTTCTGCCTTTGATCCTGTCGCCGTAGTCCAGGTACAGTTCAAAGGGGTTGCTTGCAAAAACCATATCGCCGATCCGCAGTGTGTGAAGTTCAACAGAGATGGATACAGGGGGATTTTTGAACCGTTCCACGACGCCCAGATGCCAGGGAATGAGACCGCTGTACCCTTCCCCGATACCGGCCAGGAGTTCTTCAGCTTTGGCTTGGGCCGTGTCAGCTTCCTCTTTTGTGATGAGCCGCGGCTGAAGTTCCACCATACGGAAAGATTTTTTCACCACAGGAGCACTTTCAGCTGCGGGAGCGATGACCGGCAGCACATCTTCCAATGCCAGAGCGATGCGGCGGGCGATCTCCCGGCGGCGGGCAAGACCGTACTCCAGATTGTAGACACGGCCCCGCCAGCTCCAGTCGGTGTTGGGAGCGTTCTGCTGTTTGCGCAGCAGCATCATCCGTTCATCCGCCTTGCGCCCCAGAAGTTTATGGGGGCTGATATCCCCTGCCGCAGAACACTGGGGCAAAAGGAACACGTCACTGCCCCATCTGGCGGCGATTTCCTGCCGCACTTCGTGCCAGTAATCGGCTGAAACGACGCTCATAGCTTCGCTGACCTGGGACGGACAGGCGATATTGACGATCATTCCGGTCAATTTCCCTTCGGGGGTAAGGGTGGAAAGCACATTGACGGTATGATCCACGTGGCCTTCGGCATTGAGCATATCAGGATCATTTTCAAGGGCATACATCACGCCGCCCCGTTCCTTTATGGTCAGGCGGCGGTTTTCGCCTACCACGGCGGTGCCGCATCCGAAAGCGATTTTTCCCGGTTTCCGGTCGTTCCACGCTTCAATGGCGGCGGCAGAAATTTTTTCGATCAGCAGTTGGAAACAGCTTTCACTGTCCGCAAAATCAGGATATTTCCGGCGCATTTCCTCCACATCGATCCCCCGGTTTCCCACGCAGGGGATGGACTGCTTCTGATGGCGTTCAGCCATAGGGATCACTGTTCCGTACTGGGGGCCTGTATGGGTATGGGTGGCTGAAGCGGTGATATTTTCTCCGGGGATCCCTGTGGCGGCGGTGATTTTTTGACGGATCGCCGCCATCAAAGGCATCCGTATCCCCCCCAGATCGGCAGAGATGATAATGACTTTTTCACTGCCGCTTTCGAGGGCAAGGACTGTGGATGTCAAAGGATCAAGGAGTTCTGTTGCCAGACGGTTGCCCATCTGGCCCGCCAGCATACAGGGTCCGGGCGGCGTGATCTCTGTCCGGGCCCAGCCGATTTTGATCGTGTCATTCGTCATAACGGTTCCTTTCAGATGCTTAACAGATAGTAGATGGAAGGATAGGTTTCACCCAGCACAAATTCCCGGAACCCGTCTTTGAAAGTGGAAGGAACTTCACCCGTATAAGCTCCGTCGGGGTCGATGCTCCAGAGTTTCATATGAGGCACAGAGCTTTCCATACGGATCTTCCCTTCAATGACTTCAAATATGACGGGGCCGTGTCCCATAGAAATGCGTTCAGTGTGACTGGGATTGTACACAGCGCCGCTGTTGTCTGCTCTGCCCACGGCCGTAATAAGGATCAGGCGGGCCTCTTTCAGATCCTCGCCTGTGAGGGAGGTCAACGTTATTGTGGCAAAACCGCCGTTGAATGTGAATTCAGCACCTTTGAGTGCGACCTTTTCCCCGGGAGCGAATTTCCCGTAGACAGATTTTGTCCTTGCCGTATCGATCCAGCCTGAACCTTTTTCCCAGTTGCGGTAGAGTTCGCCGGTATCTGAAAGAACATCTTTTTCATCTGCGGCAGCGGGACCGGGATCATCGGGGCCGATGGCATCAGCAGGAACAGCATTTCCCGGCAAACGGATCTCGGTACGGTGTTTTTCACAATTGAGCATACTTTCGATATTGGGCAGATTGTGATTGGCCATACCGTGAACGGGGTTGAACACATCTTTTTCTTCAAGAGCGATCACCTGTGTTTCCCGGGCCTGTGCCACATCGCTTCTGCGGAACATCAGAGCAGCGGCGTAAAACAGTCCGAACTTGGCGGGGTCCATAAAGGTTTCGAAGTTCTTCCGGTAGCCGATGCCCCCCAGTACCGTTCCCCCCATACAGTCCGCCGGACTTGAACGGTAACGGTAGGTGTGCAGATTCATACCGCCCCATCCCTGAAAAGCTCCCATTGAAGCCACAAGAAGGGGCGACTCCGCCCGCCATTCATTGGGCCATACCATATCCCATTCCGAAATGACCAGCGGTTTGCCGGCCATTCTGACCTTTGAAGGCACCATACCGAAAACTTCTCTGCGTTCTTTGAGCAGATCTTGGTTGTGGCCCGTTTCCCGCCAGAGATCCCAGTACACATTGGAACAGGTGAAATCTGTATCCCGTAAGGCGGAAACAAGTGTCAGCCCCCGGCTCCAGGTGTTGCCTGTGATGGGGACTTTCACGCCGATGGAGCGGAGACAGGCAAACATAGTGTCGTAATACTCTTTCTGCACATCGTGATAAAAGCGCAGGATCGTTTCATCGGGTTCCCGGCTGCGGAAGTCAAAAGAGTAATCGTCAGGGATCACTGTTTCAGGAGCATATTGTGCGGCCCAGGTGCGGAACTTGTTGAGCAGCATCGTCCGGTAGGGTTCAGCCGTGACGGGGAAAGGGGAATTGAACATATCGTTTTCGTTGGTGACAGCCACAAGGGCCATACCGGGATCATCCGCAAGAGACTTGCCGGTGTAGGAATTGGTGTGTCCCAGAAGCTGTTTGGCATACTCTTTCTGCAGTTCGATGATTTCAGGAACGAAACAGGAGTAAGGTTTGGCCCCGTTGGGGGAAAGAGCGTACACATTTTCCAGACCGTCTTTTTCTTTGAAGGTACGGTAGACCAGCAAGTCCATAAAAATGTAGATGCCTTCTCTTTCGAGGGCATAGATCAGATAGTCGAAGCGGTCAAGGCTTTCGGGATCAAGGCGCCGTGTGGTGTCCAGAAGCGTTCCTTTGGAAAACTGGAAGATATTGGGCGTTGCCCACTCCGCATCGAACTGATGGAGCCTGACCATATTGACACCGAACTTTGCCAGACGCCGGGCCACTTTGTCTGCGGCGCTGTGTTCGGGAAAACAGGCGGCGGAGTTGATCAGAACACCCCAGAATTTTCCTTTTGTCCCGTCTTCAAAGGTAAAAATATCCTGTTCTGTTTTAAGAAATCCGTGTTTTCCGGCGGGAACTTCATCTGCAAACAGCGGTGAAATATCCAGCGGAGCATCATCCCAGTGAAATGTGTATTCGGCCCACTTGTTCATCTTTTCTTCTTTCATAAAAATTGTTGTAAATTGTTGTCATCAGTAGTAATATACCGGAGAAAAGAAGAAAAAGCAACAAGTTAGACTTGGATTAAAAGATCAATCAATGTAAAATAAGATCACTCTATATTTTGAGGGGAAACACCGAAATGTTTTTTGAAAACTCTTGAAAAGTAAGCTGCATCAGCAAAGCCGCACCGTCTGGCACATTCTGTCACATTCAGCCCCCTTTCTTTGAGGAGCGAATAGGCTTCGTTCATCCGGATGGCCCGCAGACAGGCGTTGAAACTCATACCGCTGGCATAACGGAAGGCCCGGAGCAGTGTGGCACGGCTCACCTTGCAACAGGCCGCCACCTGATCCAGGGTGATGGCTTCTGCCAGATGGGCCATCATATAGGTGCGGGCGTAGGCGGCAAGGCGGGAGTAGGTGTCGGAATTGGTATGTTCATTGCCGTCTGCAAAGACGTGGCGCCAGACGATCCCCAGCAGATGGGCGAGACGGCCTTCGGCGGCGGTCAGATTTTCAGGAGTCTGATAGGTGTCAAGGCGGAACATATCCAGCAGGAGCAGCAGTTCATTTTTGTCCTTGTGCCCCAGGTTTTTCAAACAGTCAGGCCGGGCATAGGCAAAGAGTTTTTCTGAAGCCTTCCACTTGAAGTGGATCAGAAAAACTTCAAGCCCTGTTGTCAGTTCAAAAATATCCCTGTGGCGTATGCCCCGGGGAATCAGCAGTGTTTCCCGGGGATTGGCGATGTATTCGTCGCCGTTTTCCAGGTGCACACGGACCTGACCGCTGATCACGTGGAGCAGTTCATCTGAAGCATCTTCGTGAAAATCCATACTGTACCGGGGAAGCACGAACAGCCGGGACACATTGACGATCCGGGGCATAGAAAGATGTTGATGTTTGACAGGGATCATTTTTTACGTATTTTGAGCCAATTTCAAAACTCCTCAAAATTGTCAAAGCGTCCTCGCTTCGATCTGCGAAAGGGAGCGTTTTCAGCTGTTACATCAGCAGGTAGCAGCTTCAAACTCCCCTTTGCAGTTCTTTGCGATGTCCTCTTTGCCATCTTTTGAATTACTTTTGAAATTGCCTCTATTTTCTTTATCAGGAAAGTGGCACTTTTCCTAAAGATATCACACCTTCAGAAAAAATTCAAGCTGTTTTTTCAAGATGAAGGTAGATTTTTTCATTTTGTCATAGTATATTATTCTGTTTTAAGATTTTAAACGAGGCAATTTCAATTTTTGAAATTACCTCAAACAGGAGAATTTTCAGTTATGGATTTCCGTTTTGCGACTGTTGATGATGCTGAACTTCTGGCACAGCTGCGTGTCGCTATGCGTGCCGAAAGAGAAACGCTTCCGCCTCCGGCAGATGAAAAAGCCTTTCTCAAGGCCAATATCGACTATTTCCGTTCTGCCCTTGCCGACGGCTCCTATGTGGGGATCATCGCCGAAGAAGCAGGGAGTCCCGCAGCCAACGGGGGGATCTGTTTTCACATCCATCCCCCCAGTTACGCTGTTCCCAACGGCAAAAGCGCCTGTCTGCTCAATATGTATACCCGGCCTGAATTCAGAGGCAAGGGGGTAGCGGGAAAAATTCTTGCCGCTCTCGTTGAGTGTGCAAAAAACGCCGGATGCTGCAAGGTTTTTCTCAATGCTTCAGATATGGGAAAACCTCTCTATCTGAAATTCGGTTTTTCCGATGTTGCCAATGAAATGGTATTGGATATCCGATAAATCTTTTCTTATCCATAAAAAAGCCGCCCCGATCCGGGACGGCTTTGTATATGCTGCGTTTTTTATCAGTCAAACTGTTCCACTGTGACCAGTTCTCCGTCGCGCAAGGCGGATTTGTGGGCGGCAACGCCCATTGCCATATAGTGCATTGCTTCCTCAACCGGGAGCTCAGGTTTGCGGTTTTCACTGACCATACTCACAAATTCGTGAACAAGGTAAGGATGACTGCCGCCGTG
>JAZUPO010000189.1:0-9417 GCA_045605205.1 Victivallaceae bacterium | reverse complement strand
GTCAAATTCCTGTCCCGTGAGGCTATCGACGGACTCAAAGCCGCCGGAAAAGTTGAAACCGGTGATGCACTTTTCTTCCTCGCCGATCAGGAAAAGGTCGTGCGCAAGCTGGGCGGTGCCGTTATTCCCGAACTCGGCCGCCGTCTTGAGCTTATCAATCCCAACGAATTCAAATTCTGCTGGATCGTCGACTTCCCGATGTTCGAGGAAGACGAAGAAACCGGCGCAACTATCTTCTCTCACAACCCCTTCTCAATGCCTCAGGGAGGTATGGATGCTCTGCTCAACAAGGATCCGCTGGATATTCTTGCCTGGCAGTATGATATCGTTTGCAACGGTATCGAACTTTCTTCCGGAGCTATCCGTAACCACCGTCCTGAAATTATGTACAAGGCCTTTGACATCGTGGGTTATGACCGTTCCGTGGTGGACGAGAAATTCGGCGGTATGATCAACGCTTTCAAACTGGGTGCCCCCCCCCACGGCGGTATCGCTCCCGGAATCGACCGTACCGTTATGCTGCTTGCTGACGAGCCCAACATCCGCGAAGTCATCGCCTTCCCCTTCAACCAGCAGGCTGAAGATTTGATGATGAATGCTCCCGCTGAGGTAACTCTCAAGCAGCTGCGTGAATTGCACATTGAGGTCAAATTGCCCAAAAAGGCAGAAGCCCAAAAGGAAGGATAATTGAGTATGAACAAAAGGTTTTCAGTCATTATTGCATTGTGCTGTCTTCTTATGTTCTCCCTCTTTGCAGGAAGTGCAGCAGAGAAAAAGCTCCTCTCCCTTGTCCCCGCAAACGCTGAAGGCGTATTGAGCATTGATCTCGATGCCTGGCTGGCTTTGCCCGCAGTCAGGAAGAGTTTGACTGAAAGCCCCGATGTTTCCATTCTCAAAAAGCGGACCGGCCTCGTTCCCTCAGACTTGAACGGGGCGGTTTTCTGGGGATCAGAGGGAGCCTGGACACTCCTTGTTTCCACTAAAAAGCCCTTTGATCCCGCCAAATTTTTCAAAGCTCCGGAATACATCTGCAAAAAAACAACTGTTGACGGCAAAAATCTTTACACCGTCACCCCTCCCAAAGTCCGTCCCCGGAAAAAGGGCAGAAAACCCCGTCAGAATTCTTTCTGCGTGGTAATGCTCACCCCGGGCGTGACAGCTTTTTTTCAGGATCCGGTTCAAGCTTCTGCTTGCCTCAAGGCGATGAAAAAGCCCCGGGGTTACACCTTTCCCCGCAACCTCAAGGGGAGTATCCGCGGATTCGTTGCACGGGGAAAAGGTTTTGAAAAAGTCGTGCTCAACTGTGCTATGACCGGCCCCCAAAAAGATACCTTTTCCGGTACACTCTGTGTAACATTTTCCTCCGCCCAGCAGGCGGAAGAGATGCGTGGTCAGGCTATGCTGATGTGTAATCTGCTGATCATTCAGAGTATGAAAGATGATCCGGAACTCGGTACAGAGCTTATGCAGCAGCTCAAATTTGACGTTCAGGGTGCAGACCTTGTTCTCACGGTCAAACTTCCTGCTGAACTTATGGAACGTGTGGGTCAATACGCCGCCAAGCAAAAACTCAAACGTAAATCCAAACCCGCCCCCAAAGCAGTTTCTCCGGCAGCCAAATAAGTGAATTTGCTTTATAAAAAAATCACCCTTGCAGGAGCGGTTCTGGCATTCACTGCCGCTTCCCTTTTCATTCTTGCCAATGGCAGACCGGGGGATTTTTTTGTTGATGACACTCTTTACCATAAAGAGATCGTCTCGGCTGCGGCCAAGCACAATATCCCTGCCCAGTTGGTTCGGGCGGTGGTGTTTCAGGAAAGCCGCTTCATCCCCAATGCCCGGGGCAGAAAAGGTGAATACGGTTTGATGCAGATCCTTCCCTCAGGAGCAGTGGCAGACTGGTCAAAGTTCCACAAACTCCCCCCGCCTGCTCCTGACCGGCTTCTTGATCCGGAACTGAACCTTGAAATAGGCTGCTGGTATTTGAGCAGGGCCCTGCACCGTTGGCAGGAGTATTCTGACAACATCGAATTGGCTCTTGCCCAATACAACGCCGGCGGCACCAGAGCCAACCGCTGGAAACCGGAAACAAAGGATGGCAAAGTCCTGCCCCGGATAACTCTGCCAAGTACTAAAAAATATGTTTCACAAATCACAAAGCGTTACAGGAATTACCTCAAATGAAATTACTTCACTTCATAAGTCTGTTCCTGCTGCTCAGTTTCTCTTTTTCCCTGTTTGCGGATCCCAAAGAGTTCCAGGGCAAACGTTTTGATTTTTCTGACAGCGGCTCTTTGAAAAAATTGTGGCAGCTCAAAGGGAAACGCTTTGGAATTCCCCTGACAAGATTTACCATTACCCCCTGTAATGCAGCAGAGGACAAAAGTGTTTTGACAATCAAAGCCAACCGTTCGACCGGTTTTCTTGCCACGCCGATCCCGGAAAATATCTGGCGGAAATATCCGATTTTACGCTGGCGGTGGCGAATCGTCAAAAAGATCTCCTTTTCAGGCAAAGAACTTGATGACCAGGCGGCCGTTGTCTACTTCGGTGACGGGACTGTGGTCAAAAACTTTCTTGTGGGCTACCGGTGGGAAGATTCTTTTGCCCTGGGCAGCCAAAGTCTGATCAAATATGCAATGGGAGCGACCACAGTCCATCGTATTTGTATGCGTAACAGTAAGGCGGAACCTTTACGCTGGTATGTGGAAGAACGCAACGTGATTAAAGATTTTCAAAAAGCCTTCGGCAGAATGCCCCAGGGCAAGTGTGCTCTTTCCATCGGAGCAAACTCACAATATTCAAAATCAGATACTCTGGTCGAAATAGATTACATTGAATTCCGTCCGGTTCCGGCAAAAAAGAGAGCTCAGGATCCGGACATAAGTAAAATTGCAGAAAGGGAAAAGAAAAAATGACTCCAAATACATTGGCTTTTCTGGGTAATATGAGTATCGGCGAGATTTTGGTGATCTTGCTGGTGGTTTTGTTGATTTTCGGAGCCAAACGGATTCCTGAACTGGCCCGTTCACTTGGCAGAGCTTCGCGGGAATACAAAGATGCCCGGGACGGCGTCATCGCAGAACTTGAAAAAGAACCAGCGCCCCGTAAAAAAGATGAAGAAACAGAACAGGAAAAAGGCAAAGAAAGCTGAATGAGCTTTATACACAATCCCGGCGGTTCGCTGCTGGATCATCTTGACGCCTTGCGTGAAACCCTTTTGTGGAGTCTCGGCAGTGTCATCCTTTTTGCCGTTCCGGGCATTATTTTTGCCCCGGAACTTCTCTTGCACTATGTGAAATTTGTCTGCCCGCCGGGAATGGAAATGCATTATTTCACGCCCTTTGAGCCCCTTATCGTAGAGTTGGAATTGGGGTTGCTGCTGGGAGTGTTCTGTGCTATGCCGGTCATCCTTTACAAGTTAAGCCAGTTTATCGCCCCCGGACTGTACGCTCAGGAAAAACGCTTGGGGTTACTTTTTTTGCTGGTCAGTTTGTTTCTGCTGCTTTCAGGAGCTCTTGTGGGATTGTTGTGTGTGATCCCCATTGTGATGCAGTTTTCGGGAACTTTTGCCGCAGACGGATTGAAACCCATTATCGGGTTGGCAGCATTTCTGCGTCTTTCCGGTTTGCTGGCGGCGGGATTTGCTCTTGTTTTTGAACTTCCGGCACTTCTGCTGCTTGCCATCCGTTTCCGTCTGGTCTCGGTGGAATTTCTCCGGCGCAAGCGGCCCTATGTCATTACCGGACTTTTCATCGCCGCAGCCGTTCTGACGCCGCCTGATATTGTAAGTCAGCTTCTGATGGGGCTCCCCGGCTGGATACTCTTTGAGTTGACTCTTCTGATCGGAGCCAGGATCGTTCCACCGGAAAAAAAGGAAGAAGAAGTGTACTCTTATTCCGGGCCTCAAGCCCAATATTCCACCTCAGCCCCCTCCGGGGAAGAGAGTGCAACAATAGAAGAGCCCGCCACTTTTACGGATGATGCCCCCTATCGGCAGGCAGGAAGAAAAAAACGCCGTATCCGCCATTTGTAAAAAACAACTCACATTCTAAAAGGTATATCAAATATGAAAAAAAAGTTTCTTTTTCTTCTTGGGACTCTTTTGCTGTTGGCAGCCGGAGTACTCTGTTTTCATTTTTTCCGGGACAATTCTCACAGACAAATCCGCCGGACTTTGAATGAATTGTGTGAGATCGTTTCAAAAGGTTCCGGAGAAAACCCCGCTGTCAGCGGTCTGAAAGCCAACCGGGCAGACAAGGTGTTTGCCCCCAAATGCGAAATAAAAATCGGCCGTCATCTCTTTGACGGTATTTACACTCCGACTGTAATCGGAGCCAATATTATGCGGTTCAAGACCATATTCAAGTGGCTGAAAATTTCTTATTCAGATCTGACAACAGCTATAAATTATACAGACGGTTCCCCGGTAAGTGCAAAGCTCTTTTTTACCGGCTCCTGTTCAGGAATTCAGAAAACCGGTCATCAGGAAAAAATCGACGAAATCCGTGATGTTGAAGCCCGCGCCGTCAAAACCGATAAAGGGTGGCGTATCACTCATCTTGTCATCAATAAAGTTTTACAGAAATAAAGAAGGAAGCCTTACCGCTTCCCCTGTAATATTTTTATTCTTCTGCTTCAGACTCTGCAACTGGCGGATTTTCGGCAGCGGCCTTTAATTCAGCGGCCCTCATAATCATTTCAGCCGGAGTGAGGTATTTTTTTGCCTGATTGCAGCTGCGGCAGCAGACCACCATATTGCCCTTTGTACTTCTTCCGCCTCTGGCGACGGGCACGATATGGTCAAGGGTCAATTCTTCAGGAGGGAATTTCCCTCCGCAGTAGCGGCAGATTCCTTTAGCAAACAACTCCTTGAAGTAGGGAGTATTACGCATTTCCCGTGCCTTGGCACGTTCTCTTTTGATATGCCGTTCGTCCCTTTGGATCTCGATCCAGTCATCCATTTGTCACCCCGGGCAGCACAGGCCCTTTACCATCCAGAACATCCCTGATTGCTTTGGCAACAACAGGGAGTCTGTGAGGTTTGGGCAGAAATCCGCAAGCACCTTGTGAAAGGAGATCTTCAACGGCACTCTCATTGACCAAACCGCTTGACAGCAGAACTTTCACATTCGGGTCAATGGCTTTGAGTTTGATAAAGGTTTCGTGCCCGCCTGCTTTGGGCATAATCATATCCAGGAGCACCAGGTCGATCATTCCCGGATTATCTTCATAAATCGACACTGCATCCAGGCCGTTTTCTGCCAGCAGCACAGTATAGCCCAGCATTTGCAGTGCTTCAATGAGAAAGTCCCATATGGTCTCGTGGTCATCAACCACAAGAATCATCTCGCTTCCCTGTGGTAAATCATCGGTCATCGGTTTTCTCCTTGTAAAAAATAAAGTCTGAATTTTCGTATACAATTATACCACATCTTGCCTGAAACTGCAACAAAAAAGTCAAAAAAAAAGGATTTTTCTTTCAAATGTGTCGATTGTAAAAGTTAATGCACGCCCTTTTCTGGAGCAATATGCGTTTACTATGACAAACGTGCATTTATTTTGTCAATTAACGAAAAAAATCCATCCTGAGCAAGTCAGAAAATTTCATAACGCAAAAAAATCCCTCTTTCTCCTCAAAAAACATTTATTTTTTTATAATTTCGACTTGAATTTCATCACTAACGGCGATACCTTATAGATGAACTCTCAATCCCAAATATAATAAGGTGCCAATATGTCAGACAAAGAAAAACTGGCCGTCAACGGCGGCGAAAAAGCTGTGGGTGCTCTTAAACCCCGATTCCATTTCGGAATTGAAGAAAAAGAAGCTGCTATGCGGCTTTTTGACCAATCTATTGAAACAGGAAACGCCATTGGATATAACGGACCTGAAGAAGAAGCCTTTTGCAAGGAATTTGCTGAATTCCTCGGCGGCGGCTATTCAGACGGTGTCAACGGCGGCACCAACGCCGTCTTTGTGGCCCTGCGTGCTCTCGACCCCAAACCTTTTTCCGAAGTCATTGTGGGAGCGGTCACCGATCCGGGCGGTATGATGCCCATTGTGCTCAACAACTGTATTCCTGTTGTCTGCGACACGATGCCCGGGCGTTTCAACATCGGTCCTGAACAAGTTGAAAAGTGCATTACGCCTTTGACTTCTGCTATCATTGTCCCCCATATCGGCGGAGAACCGGCCGACATCAAAGGGATTATGGAAGTTGCCAACCGTCACGGTATTCCCGTCATTGAAGATTGTGCTCAGGCTCACGCTGCCAAAGTTGACGGTCAGTATGTGGGAACTTTCGGTACTTACGGAGCTTTTTCTGTAATGTTCGGCAAACACTTCTGTACCGGCGGTCAGGGCGGTATGGTCTTTTCCAAGAGCGAAGATCTCTACTGGAAAGGCCGCCGTGCCGCTGACCGCGGAAAACCTTTCGGCATTGAAAATCCCTCCGGAAATGTCAGTGCCGCTATCAACTGCAATATGGACGAACTTCACGCTGCCATCGGCAGAGCACAGCTGAAAAAACTTCCCGGCATCGTTGCCGGACGCCGCCGTTTTGTGGAACTGCTTATGCAGAAAGGTCTTGGTGAACTCAAAACTATTTCTGTCCCCGAAGCACTGCCCAACACGGTCAATTCCTACTGGTGGATGCGTTTGAACATCAATTTGAACGCGATCACCTGTTCAAGAGCGGATTACTTTGCTGCTTTGTCTGCTGAGGGAGTACACATCTCGGCCAGCTATAAAGCGGCATTACCCTCAACATTCCCCTGGTTCCAGGATCGTCAGAACAAACATCCCTGGAACAACCCCCTCTGTCAGGGCGATCCCTGCCGGGAATTTCCCTTACCCAATGCGATGCAGGCGATGGAAGATAACTTCCTCTTCTACATTCTTGAAAGCTGGGATGAAGAAGAAGCTGATATGCTGATGACGGCATTCCGCAAAGTCGATGCTGCTTTTGCCAAATAAAATTCGGGAGTTTTTCAAATGCTTATTGATATTCACACTCACATAACCTATGAACACTTCCCGGAATTTGCCCAAAAATTCCTCAACCGGCGGCCTTTTACTGCAGATGTACTGCTCTACCGTATGGATATGGAAGGAATTGACCGTTCCGTTCTTCTGCCTTTGTGTTCACCTGAAAATATGGATTTTTATGGAGTTACAGGCAACACAGAATGTATTGAAGCTGCCAGAAAACATCCTGACCGGTTTGATGCTTTCTGCAATATTGATCCCCGGGCAATGTTCAACACCCCTGACGGCAAGATCAGACAGCTTTTTGAAGTTTTCAAAGAGTTGGGCTGCAAGGGTTTGGGGGAAATCTGTGCTGCATTGCCTGTGGATGATGAGCGTTTCATCCGCATTTTCCAGACAGCCGGTGAATTCAATATGCCATTGATTTTCCACTTCCAGCGTGAAAACTTCGGTTCCTACGGAGCCGTTGACGATCCGGGGTTGCCCCGGCTTCAAAAGGCTTTGAAATTATGCCCGGATACCATTTTCCTGGGCCATTCCCCCTGCTTCTGGAACGAAATCGACGGAGATTTGCCGGACGATCAAAAGAGTGCCTATCCGACTACGCCTTATACCAAAAAGGGGATCCTCTGGGATCTTTTTGAAAAATTCCCCAATCTCTACGGGGATTGTTCTGCCGGAAGTGCTCATCGGGCCTTGAGTAAAGATCCCAAGGGGTATGAGTTCCTTGAAAAATTCCACAAGCAGGTCTGTTTCGGAACCGACCGCTTCACGGATATCAGCGAACCGATCCCGCCAATTATCGAATACCTCAAAACCGGCCTTGAATCCGGTAAACTTTCAAAGCAGGCTTACGATGCCATCACCTTTGAAAATTACCTGAGGATCACCAAGTAAAAATTCCTCTGACAAACCTTCCCCCGGAAAAGTTTTCCCGGGGGATTTTTGTATCCTGCTTTTTCGGTCATTCCAGATCGACACAACCGCGTTGTTCCAATATATCAAGGGCACAGTTCAAAAATTTCCCGGCCCCGGCAGAGACCTTTTTGAATCCGAATAATTTAATTGTCTCGCAAAAAAGTTTTTCCGTGGGGCAAATATTTATATTCAGCAGTACCTCATACATAGCGTTAGCCAGTTCTTCGGGCGGGATCTCTTTAATTTGCCGTCGTTGCTGATCATCTTTAGCGACACGATAAAATCTGTAATCCAAGGGGGCTTGTTCCTTTGCCCAGAAAATGCGTTCCCCCGCACATTGTGTCACTGTAAAATCCTGAGATAGACATTCATCAATCGCGGCTTTCATTTTCTGTCCGGGGTGCCGGATTCCGCAAATCTGACAAAAACGTTTTCTGAGTACGCTTTCACACACAGGAGCTTCCTGGAGAATAATTTGTGTCAATTTGAGTTTTACATATTTTTTCTCAATCGAAGTGCTGAAATATTTTTTATTCACGCAAGGCGTGGAATAAGCCTGATACGTTCTTTGTTTACCGGAAACAGGCCGTATGCACACCTCTGTCCGTTCAACTTTCGGGGAATTTTTTTTCTTTTCGTTTTTTTCCGTTTTGGTGCTGCCGTGAACTTGTTTTCTGCAATTCACTCTGGGGACAAGTACAATTTCAGAAACTTCCTCTGCTTCAAAAGCAGCAATTTGTTCCCGTCGGCGATGCAAAAGACACACGGCACACCCTAACCAGAAAAAAATATCCATAATCAAAAATTTCACTCCTCTGTTTCATCGATTCCGAAACCGGCGTGGCCGAGAATAATTTTTTCCACTTCGCAACACCACATAACAATTTTACGAATCATAATCAGAAACTCCTTTTTTGTATTTCTAAAAACCTTAAAGCAAGTTCCGTGCCAAAAATTGTGCGAGGAGGGAAACTAAAAAAACGAACAAACAAAAGCTCAATATTTAACCGCAAAGAGTTCAAATTATAAACATTTTCAACAAAACATTCTTCCCGCAAACACATCTTTGCGGGAGATAGCGCAGGAAACGAATCTTTGCGGGAGATATCACCGGGGACAAAGGTCTGCGGAAGATATCGCCGGAAACGAAGGTCTGCGGAAGATATCGCCGGAAACGAAGGTCTGCGGAAGATATCGCCGGAAACGAAGGTCTGCGGAAGATAGCGCCGGGGACGAATCTTTGCGGGAGATAGCGCAGGAAACCACGGTTCGCGGGAGATATCACCGGGGACAAAGGTTTGCGGGAGATATCGCCAGGGACGAATCTTTGCGGAAAATCCCCGGGGGACGATAATTTTTAAGGATTATGGTAATTTTATCCGACCATACTTAAGGCTGTGTTTGATTATTTCAGCTCCGGGGAGTTGGGGTAAGAGACACGGCAAGCGTTTCTCTTCCCCCAAGCCCCCAACTCTTTCGGCCGGGGCGGCGCAGATATGGGGTGCAAT
>JAZUPO010000188.1:0-20740 GCA_045605205.1 Victivallaceae bacterium | reverse complement strand
CAGCTGCGAGTTATTCCGAAGCCGACGTTTCGGCCCGCTCCAACTCCCTCAACCTTTTTACCGACCTTTGTCGGGAACAGCACTTAACACAAAAGGGGCTGTTCTTACTGAAAACAGCCCCGGAAAGCCGGGCAGGGGATTTTACTTGACCAGACTTTCTGATTTGCGTTTGGCCTGAGAACTGGTGGGGATAGCCTTTTGGGTATCTTTTATGAGATTTGATGTGCTTTTCTGCACCTTGTTCAGAGAACGGTTGATCCTGCTGTCAACAGTTTTCTGATTCTGGGCATAGAAGTACCAGGCAGCAGCAACAGCGGCAATGACAACAAAGATATAAATCAGCTTCCGGACCAGAACATTGGAATCAGTCCTGGACTTTTCGCTCAGGACATCATTGGAACGTCCTGTGGAGACGGTGGCCTTGGATTTGCACTCCTCAGAGCAGAAGTTCATTCCGTTTGCCTGTTTGGTACACTCCTCGCAAACTCCTTTGCCGCAGACAGCACAACGACTGACGGCCTCTTTTTCTTCGTGATAAAAACAATTTGCCATAGAACACCTCGTTATTGTATTTTCTTTGTCAGGTACTTGACCCGGGAATAGTATACTGCATAAAAATATGTTTTGCAACCTGAATTTCAGAAAAAAACTCTTTTTTTATCCGATGCAGTCTTTTAATCCCGTAATGATCATCTGTACTGCAACGGCGGCAATAATAAGTCCCGTCAGACGGATCAGAGGGCCCAAGGCGTGGACTTTTCCCAGAAAAGTGTTGATGGCAGGTGAAAACAACATAATGACAAAGTTGACTCCGATAGCCGTTGTCAGAGAAAGAGCGGTCGAGAGCAAACCGAATTCCGCTGTTCCAGAAATGGCCGCGGCAATAGTACCGGGGCCTGCGATCAGAGGGGCGGCCAGAGGAACCAGGGAAATATCTGTGAAATTTTCCGGCATTCCCGGGGATTCGGATTTAGGATGAAAACGTCCTTCTCTGACGGCACTCCAGCCGATCATAAAAACAATAAGACCTCCTGTGATACGCAGAGAATAAAGTTCCACCTTAAAAATTCTTGTCAGCAGCAAATCACCGGCTCCGGCAAGGAGAATGAGGATGACTAATGCTGCCAGTGAAGATTTCCAGGCCAGCTCAAAAATATGCAGCCGCTTCAAAGGAGGATTGTAAGAAGACAGAAACATAACCTTACTCACAGGATTGAGCAAAGCCAGCAGATAAAGGGCATTTTCGATCATACGGCTGAGAAATTCAAATTCTCCGGCGGCAAGAAGAGGTGTGGAAATCATAAGGTCGGTCGTTCTTTTAAAAGTGAAAATTCAACGATGCACTCCTGTAAAAGAGCACTCATCAAAGGCGCATTGTTTTGGGCGGTCCGGATAATATCTTCGACTGAAAGCGGCGTTTCTGCAATACCGGCAGCGGCATTGGCAATACAGGAAATGGCAGCTGTTTCCATACCGCAGTGGCAGGCAGCAATGGCTTCCGGCACAGTTGACATACCTACGGCATCAGCCCTCAAATCACTCATAAGGCTGATTTCAGCGGGCGTTTCAAACTGGGGACCTTCGGTTTGGATGTAGATACCGCTGTTCAATTCGATGCCGCATTTTTCGGCAGCACGGTAAATCGCTTCCTGAAGCCGCGGGGAATAGACCTGGCTCATATCCGGAAAACGGGGGCCGAGAAAATCAAGATTCCTGCCCCGCAGAGGGGAGGGGACTCCCCAGGAAATATGATCCTGTATCACCATAAAACTTCCCGGAGGAAAAACCGGATTGATCCCGCCTGAAGCATTGGTCAAAAGGAGTTTTTTAACCCCCAGCATCCGAATTACTCTGAGAGGCATAACGGTTTCTTCCACAGGTATACCTTCATAGTAGTGCAGCCTTCCGGCTGTAACGATCCTGACTCCGGAAACTTCTCCGAATGTAAAGCAGCCTTTGTGGAACGTTGCCTGGGGAAAATCGGGCAGATCGGCATAGCTGATCGTTACGGGATTTTCGATACGTTCCATAAAACTGTCCCACCCGGAACCGGGAATAATCAGGATTTCCGGGCGGAACGGTCCGATTTTTTCTTTCAGACATTCGAAGGCTTTTTTTAATCTTTGTTCCATAAAATTTCTGTCTGAACTCCGTAAAATCTCAAAAGTTTTGTGTTTTCCGATATAATGTAACACGGAAACGTACTTTTTTCAAGCCTTTTTCTTGTAAAAAGAGAAGTACGGGTGTATCTTAAAAAAAACGCTTTTTCAGGAGAAAAACGATTATGAATATACCTGTAACACTGTCGTATATGGACCTTGAAGGGAAACAGCACCTTGCTCCCGGAGTCAGTGCTGCTCAAAAGGGATATCTGGACATTATAGACCAGACCTTGCTGCCGGGGGAACAGAAACGGTTGCGTCTGGAAACTCCGGAAGCAGTTTATGAAGCGATCAAACAGCTCCGGGTCAGAGGAGCTCCGGCTATCGGTTGTGCCGCTGCTGTCGGCCTTGCCGCTTGTGCTCAGAGATTTGAAAGTGCATCTGCTTATGAGCATTTGCAGAAAGTCAGAGAGTGTGCCGCGTTTCTGGACTCTTCCCGTCCTACGGCGGTGAATCTTTCCTGGGCTCTCAAGAGGTGTCTTGCCGCAGTGAACGGAGCGACTGCAGCAGAAATAAATCAACAGCTTCTGGATGAAGCCCTCGCCATTACTGCTGAGGATATTCAGTTGTGTGAAGCTATTGGCAATGCCGGAAAATCATTGCTCAAACCCGGTATGGGAGTGCTGACCCATTGTAACGCTGGTGCTCTTGCAACTGCCGGCATCGGTACTGCTCTGGCTCCTGTTTATGCTGCTGCAAGATCAGGGATCAAGGTGAAAGTTTTTTCAGATGAGACCCGGCCTTTACTTCAGGGAGCCCGTCTGACTGCTTGGGAGCTGTCTGTGTCAGGGATCGATGTAACGACGATCTGCGATTCTATGGCTGCACAGGTTATGGGGGAAGGGAAAGTACAGCTTGTTATCGTCGGAGCTGACCGGGTGGCTGCCAATGGAGATACTGCCAATAAGATCGGTACCCGGCAGCTGGCCATTGCTGCCAACTATTACAAGGTTCCCTTTTATGTTGCTTTGCCCTTTTCAACGATTGACCGTTCCATTCTTTCAGGGGACGATATTCCCATTGAACAGCGCAGTGCTGATGAAATATTCCACTGTGACGGAGCCAAGGTTTACAATCCGGCCTTTGATGTGACTCCCCGGGAATTGATTACAGGGTTTATTACTGAAAGAGGTATATTGACGGAGGTTTGATTTAAAAAATGAAAGTCAGTGATTTTGAACTTGCACGGGAAATAGCTCAGTTTATGCAGCGTCTTTACCGGCAGCAGTTGACTACCGCTTCCGGCGGGAATATTTCCGTCCGCCGGGGAGATAAAGTTTTTATAACTCCCGGCGGTACGGATAAGGCAAAAATCGAAACCGAAGAAATAGGAATTCTCGCTCTTGACGGAACGATCCTGAAAGCCGGATTCACCCCCACTTGTGAAGCAGCACTTCATCTTGCTGTTTACCGGGAAAGAGCAGACGTTTCAGCAATTGTCCACGCTCATCCTGTGACAGCCGGTGCATTTTCTGCATCTGAGGCAGAGATTTCCTGTTCTCTGCTCTGTGAAGCCAAAGCCGTTCTCGGCAAGATCGGCAGGGTTCCTTTCTTTCCTTTCGGAACAGCTGAACTGGCTGAAGCTGCCGCAGTTTGTGCAAAAGAGCACAATGTTTTTCTGCTTGACAATCACGGGGCAGTCACCCTGGGAACTTCTCTGCTGCAAGCCTTTGACCGCCTTGAAGTTCTTGAAAATGCTGCCAGAACAACTTTGATTTGTGAACATATCCTCAAGGCTCCGGCACGATATATCCCCTGAATTTACTTCTAAGATCTATTTTGCCTTGAAACTTTTAATAATGCGTGTTATATTATATAAACAACCACTAATGTAAGGAGTTTGGTTAAAATGGAAGAAATGCACATTCTGCACGATAATGACGCTGACCTCAGCGTTTTGAACGGCAAAACCATTGCTGTCATAGGTTACGGAAGCCAGGGGAGAGCTCAGGCTCTCTGTATGCGTGATTCCGGTCTCAATGTGATCATCGGTATCCGTCCCGGTAAATCTTTTGATGCTGCTGTTCAGGACGGATTCAAGGTTTTGAGCGTGACCGAGGCTGCCCGTGAAGCAGATATCATCCACATTCTGCTGCCCGACGAAATGCACGGTCCTGTTTACCGTGAAGAAATCGCTCCTGAAGTCAAGCCCGGAAAGACTCTTTCTTTCTCCCACGGCTTCAGCATCGTTTTCAAAGAGATCGTTCCTCCTGCCGGTGTTGACGTGATTATGGTCGCTCCCAAGAGCCCTGGAACCGAAGAACGTAAACGCTTTGTGGAAGGTTTCGGCGTGCCCGGACTTATTTCTGCCAAGGTCGATGCTTCCGGCAAGGCCCGTGAAGTGGCTCTCGCTATCGCTAAGGCTGAGGGACTTACCCGTGCCGGTGTCCTCGAATGTACTATGGAACAGGAAACCTACGAAGACCTCTTTGGCGAGCAGAACGTTATCTGCGGCGGTGTGGTCGATTTGATGAAATACGGTTTTGAAGTCCTTATCGAAGCCGGTTATCCCCCGGAAATGGCCTACTTTGAGTGCGTCCACGAGATGAAACTTATCGTTGACCTGATCTACGAAGGCGGCATCCAGAAGATGAACTCTGTTATCTCCAATACCGCTGAATGGGGTGAATATGTTACCGGCGCTTATGTCATCACTCCCGATGTCAAGCAGCGTATGAAAGAAGCTCTTGAGAAAATCGAAAACGGCACCTTTGCCCGTGAGTGGATCGCTGAAGCCCGTGCCGGTGCTCCCAACCTCAAGGCAAAACGCGAGGCTCTGGGCACTCATCCCGTGGAAATCACCGGTGCCCGCATCCGTTCACTTTTTGAACGCAAGTGATTTGTCTGTGTGGAAGACAGGAGGCTTATAACAGAAAGGTCTCCTGTTTTTTTACTTATCGATCTTGAGGAGAAAATGAGCTGGTTTCAAAGGTGAACTTTGAAATCACCGGTTTTTTTTGTAAATTCAACAGTCAACTTATGGAAATAAAAAATGGAAATCCAGAGAAAAACCTTTACTGATTGTAAAAATAACTCCTTTCAGGTTTCTGTAATGACTTTGGGGGGCAAAAAGCCCGGTCCTGTGTTTACGATCATTTCCGGACAGCACGGTATGGAACATTCCGGCCCCTGCTTCCTGCCGGAACTTGCCGAAGAACTGGACAAGATGGATATTGCCGGAACTTTGCATATCTGCCCCTGTGCCAATCCCGGTGCTTTGGCTATGGATTATGAATTTTATCCTGAACACGAAGATCTTTCAAAGATCAACGAATATTTTTATTCCCGGTTCCGCCACGATTATTCCCCCTGGGGCATCGGCCGCGGTGAGGCTCAGACCCAATACAATATGAACCGTCTCTGGAACAGAAAAGGCGAGGGCATCGCTTTTGATATCACTGCCTGGCTGTGGGAAAACTTTGTGGAAGATGCTTATCTGACGCTGGATATCCACTGCCTGCAGGCAAACAAGCCTATGGTGTATAACGACTTTGCCAAAAACAATCCCTTTATTGCCGTGACCGGTATTGAGGCTTCCTGGATGTGTTCCGAGAAAAAGAATGAATACGCCGCCGGCAATTTGAATTTCCAGGCTGCCCGCCGTGATGGACGTTACGCTTTCTGTATCGAATTTTCTGCTCAGCACGCTCTCAAAGAAAGCGAATATGAGCTTGGCAAAAATGCGATCCGCAATCTGATGATCAAACTGGGAATGATCAAGGGTGAATACCGTATGAGCGGCCGTCCCACCTGGAGCATCCCTTTGAATTACGGTGAAAAATGTGATGCTTTCGTCACCTCTCACGGCGGTCATATCCGCTACTTCTTTGACGAATACGATCAGGTCAAAAAAGGCGACAAGGTCTATCAGATCCGGGATATCCAGACTCTTGAAGTTCTGGAAGAAGGCTTTTCCACCCGTGACGGTATTATGGGCCGCAGAAGCCATCTGCCCGTAATGAAAGCAGGTGTCACTGCCTGTTCTGTTATTGAAGCTGAACGTCTTATTCCGGAGTTTTGATTTATGAGTACCCCTAACGCAACTTTTTTTGTTACAGGTGATCTGGTTCCTTTGCACGATACAGTAACCCTGCTTGCGCAGGGGAAGTGTGAGGAAGTTTTCAGCACTGTTCTGCCTGAAATCCGTTCCTGTGATCTGGGTATCACCAATCTGGAATGTGCGGCAACTGCCGGCGGAGAGGCCATTAAAAAGTGCGGACCGAATCTCAAATGCGACCCTGCTGTTTTGCCTGCTTTGGTGAAATCCGGATTCCAGCTTTTTGCCCTTGCCAACAATCACTCCCGGGACTGGGGCGACGCTGCCTTCCTGGAAACAATGGAAAATGTTGAAAAAGCAGGCGGTCATTATGTGGGCGGCGGCAGGGACCTTGAAGATTCCTGCAAGCCTTTCAGAACTGAAATCAACGGAATCAAGATAACGGTTTTCAACAGTTCTATGCATACCTGGTGTTCAGCCACGCTTGACAATCCCGGTGCCGCTCCTTTGCGGCCCGCCTATCTGACGGCGCAGATCGCTGCCGAAAAGGCCAATGCGGACTTTATTCTGGTTGTGATCCACGACGGAAAAGAGCACGTTCCCTTTCCTTCTGCCAGAATCAGGGACAACTACCGCTCCTTTATTGAAGCCGGTGCCAATGCAGTGATCGGACATCATCCCCACATCGCTCAGGGGTATGAACTTTACAAAGGGGGATTTATAGCCTATTCTCTGGGAAATTTCCTTTTCCCGCCCCGGGTGAAAAACTCTGCTCCCTCTTTCTGGTACAAGGGCTATTCTGTCAAACTTTGCATTGCTCCCGGAAAAGTATCTTCATTTGAGATCATACCTCACTTTTATGATGAAGAAAATTCCTGTCTCAAGTTGATGACAGATACGCAGAAAGATGAGTTTACAGCCACGCTCTGCCGTCTCAATCAGATCTTGAAAGATGACCGGCTTTGTGACCGTTATTACGCAGCTGCTGTAAGCAAGTATCTCAAGATGTATGAATCCCGTATGTATGAGGATCACTTCTACAACTATTGTGTATTGGGAACTGAAGAACACGTTGATGTGTTTCAGACTGCAGGCAGAGATCGTGCCGCAGGTACAGAGCTGGCTGCCCCCGATGACCTCGGAGACTTTTTGAAGTAAAATCTGCAGCAGGAGGTGCTGACAATGAATCGGATTATCACACTGTTTCTATTTCTTTTGTGCAGTATTGCTGCCGGGGCGGATTTTTATATTTCACCCCGGGGATCGGACAGTAATGCCGGAAGTAAAGGAAAACCGTTTGCGACTTTCAGAAAGGGGCTTTCCGTTTTGAAAGCTGGTGATACGCTCCATATTGCACCGGGAGATTATGCCGGTGCCGGAAGCATTCAGGTCGTCGGTACTCATAAAAAGCCCATTGTAGTCCGGGCAGAGATTCCGGGAACTGTGGTGATCCGGGGGGATAAAGAGGTCAGGGGCTTCAAAAGAGTTCCGGATCAGCGTTTTATTTATGTTGTTGACTGGCGTGAAACTACCGGCGGCGTCAAAGAACGCGATACGTTGAACTGTTATCTGCCTGCAAGTAATCTTGAACAGCTCAAGTACAACCGGAAAGCCTGGTTCCACGATGTGAAAAATGGAAAACTTTACGTTGTGACCAGTGACGGGGCTTCTCCTGATGAACATCTGCTCACTGTCAGTGTGGGAAACCCCAGAGAAGGCCACGGTCTGCAGCTGATCGGAAAAAGTTCCTATGTCCACATTGACGGTTTGAATTTTACCGGCTTCGACTCCTATATTGTCAAATGGGGCAATAACTATTACAGTGTCAAATCACTGCTGCTGAATCACAGCACCAACATAAAAGTGACCAACTGCCGCTTTTTCCTGAACGGTTGCGGTCTTACTTTCTGGGAATGTAAAGACTCTCTCGTTGAAAATTGCATCGCTTATGCCAATTTTTCATTAGCTGTCGGTTCTGCTGCCAATATTTATTTTCAGGGCAAGCAGAAAAACTGCATTGCCAGAAATTCAGTTGCTTTCAAGTCGGCTTTGAGCGGGATCCGCTTTTACAGCGGCAAATTCCCCGGTTGTGCCATTGAACGGTGTGTGGCCTGGGGACACGGTATGAGTGATCTTGAGATCAAAGCACCCGATAAACAGGCTGTCATCTGTGAAAGTATCGGTGCCAAAAATGCTATCAATACCAATGTCCGCAACAATATCACAGGAGCCAATACCTATCGCCTGACTCCGGCAGATGATCCCACGTCACTTTACTGGCAGCACAAGAAATTTGAAAAACAGATGAACGATCATCTGGCAGACTTTGACAACTGGGACGGCCGTCCTATGTCAGACGGCAAGTTCAAGGGGGGACTTTCTTATGACAAAAGTGTTTTCTTTCTTGCTCCCGGAGGCAGTGATTCCAACTCCGGTACGACGATCCGGGCTCCAAAAAGAAGCTTAAAGAATATCCCCAACGGTGCAACTGTTTACTTGATGCCCGGAAAATACGGAACGCTGACTGTTACGCAAAATGATATTGTCATTGCAGGCAGGGGACGTTATACCAAAGCTCTTGTGGATTCTCTGGACATCAGCGGCAGAGGTGTAACTGTGCGTAAACTCAATTTCAGCAAAGATTTTACTGTTACCGGCAGCAAGGTCAGATTTGAAAACTGTTCTTTTGCTCAGGGGATTGTATTTAAGAGCGTCCGGGATTTTTCTGTCGTCCACTGTGCCTTTGTCAACGGTGTGCCCAAAGCTGTCAACAGTACGGGGGCTGTTTTTTCAACGATCCTGCCCCGGAAAGTTGAAGTCAATAATTCCAGCGTATACACTGGCAACAATGCCTATCCTGACAAGATCCCCGCGGGGGATGATCGTTCAGTGGTGTGCAAGGCTCTTTTCAAAGCTCCCGCCCAAGGGGACTTTACTCTGAAAAATCCGGAAAAATTTGCAGGCCGTGCGCTGGATGCCCTTCCTGTTGGCCCCTATAACCGGGTCCCCGGAGTAAAGAGCAAAGGCGTCCAGTTTGCCCAGGTGCACCGGGTCACGACCGACAGTGCCGAAATCGAATGGCATCTGCCCACCGGACAGGAGGTCTGTTCTGTCGCTTATAACAGCGTCGGCGGAAAAAAGAACTATCGCCCTGTGTTTGGAGAAATGTTCCGTACAGTTACTCTGAAAGGCCTCAAACCGGGAACTAGATATATCTGCAATATCAACAGTTCCAATTCTCTCGAAGAAAGATTCCTCAATACAGCATTGACTCCGGTTGAAGAAGCTCAGCTCAAGAGGGGGAAAAGCGTTAAACTTGAGTTTACCACCCCGGCCAAAAAGGCTGCTGCCAGAGAATATTTTGTCTCTGTTAAAGGTTCTGACAAATCTTCCGGAAGCAAAGCGGCTCCCTTCAGAACCATCGGACACGCTTTGAATGTTGTTTCGCCGGGGGACACTGTGACCTTGAGGGGGGGAAGTTACAATGAAAGACTCTTTTTCAGAGTTTCTGATCTGACTTTGCGGGGTTATCCCGGCGAAAAAGTGTATCTGGACGGACAGCGCAAATTGTTGAACCTTATCACATTTTTCAACAAAAACAATATCACCATCGACAATCTGGAAATGCGTGGGGTCATCACTACCAAGCGGGAATACATCAGAGCGGTCAATTCCTCCAATATAAAGATCAGCCGTATTTTCTTTGACGGCCGCTGGGCAAAGGGATATGCTCCAACGCCTCTTTATATTTATCTGTGCAAAAATGTTCTTGTTGAGAATTGTGTGACGATGAATTCTTTTAGAGGGCTCCATTTTATTCAGACGGACGGCATAAAAGTCAGAAATTGTGTGCTGAGTATGAATTCACTCAATCAGATCCATTTCAATTCTTTTCTTAAAAATTACAAAGCTGTCATCGAAAATAATATTATCTGTGATATGATCCCGATGAAGTTGGCCAATGCCCTGATCCACGAGGAACATACCCACCCGGGGCTTAAAATTGAAAACAACTGTTTCTATACCCGTACAGATGTACACTCCCGCAACTTTGTGGGAACGTGGTACGGCAAAGGGGCCGGATTGCACCCCCTGGCTCATTACCGGCAGGCTCATCCCGGTAAAGAAACAAATATTTTCAAAGATCCTCTGCTGCCCGGTCTTAAACTTCACAAACCGCCGCTGGCAGTTGGAATTGAGAAAAAGGAATACCGGGCAACGGCAGACGGTAAAAGCTGGGAAGTTCTTGACTTCAAAGATTTCTTTCCCGCAGACAAAGAAGTTCGCCGCCGCGGAATGGGGTTGAGAGAAAGTGACTTTCGATGAAATAAATCAATAATAGAAGAAAGGAGTTTTATCAATGAACAACAAATCAGAAAACTTGAAAGATGCCGCCTGCAGGCGGGTGAAGCAGAGCTTCACCCTTATTGAATTGCTGGTCGTCATCGCCATCATCGCTATTCTTGCTGCTATGCTTCTGCCTGCTTTGCAGCAGGCCCGTGAACGGGGAATGAGCGTGACTTGCGTGAACAATATGAAATCACTGGGGAATGCCATCAGTTTTTATGCCACAGATAACAACAGCTGGTGGCCCGGATATTGTTCCACATCAGACGGCGGTAAAAATACCAACCGTAATTATTTTTTCTGGAGTTCTGCCAGACAGCCCGGGGATACTGGAGACCGGGGAAGTCTTGCCCACTATCTCGGAGTCAATCAAAGCGGGTATATTTTCAGTTACTATCAATATAAAAACACCCAAACCCGCTGCAAGTTTGCCTGTCCGAAAATGATTTCCGTCGGAATGAAGCAAGGCGAAACGACAGAGGTGTACAGCCGTGTGGGGATCGCTTATACCGGCGACGGCGGCAGTAACGACAACTATATGTACAACCGCAAGATCAAATCAGAACTCTTGCGCCGTCCTTCCGCCTGGTGTCCTATTGCTGAAGCCGAACACGCTTCTCCCTCTTCCACATTGCGTTTCAATTACACGTGGCTTCCCGGTGCAGAGCCCCCTGTGAAAGGAGCGATCGCCTTCCGCCACGGCTCCACTGGCAACGGCAGTGCATCTTTGCTGTTTGGCGACTTTCACGTGGAATCCCGGCAGAAATCAAAGGTCAAGGGCTACTGGAACTCATCTTCAAGTGTGGCTTCATACAGTGCTTTCTGGAATCCCTGGCCGGTCATTGACAGCGATGGAGATCATACAAAGCATTATTATTGACAAGTGTTGACCAGATACAAAAGCCGCAGCAAAAATGTTGCGGCTTTTTGTATGCAGGGGACTCAAGTTCTTTTATCAATCTCTATCGTAAACTGAGCTTTGAGAAAAGATGTGCGGGAAAGAAATTCGCTCTTTTATCAAATTTCTTCCCCGCATAACATTTTTACAACAGTTTCAACAAAAACTCTTTTTTCCGGATCTCACCGGGAATAGAGTTACTTAAGAAGCTCGTCGAGTTTCATAATATTTTCGGCCATAAGCCAGCGGTAGGCATCAAAGGTGTCTGCTGCCCACAGATTTTTGTCCCGGTATTTGGGCTGGATCAGAATATTGTTTTTGATCAGGTCAAGATCAGCTTGTGCCGCTGCCGCTTCTTTGGCAAATCCCCGTTCGCGGGCTCTGGCAATAAAGGTCTCAAGAGTGAAAATATATTTTCCGTCGTCGATCCCTTCCCGGTAGGCTTCCCACAACGGAGTGGGAATGGGACGTCCGTCAGGGGCAGTCCGCACGCCGAAATCCGCACTGCGGGAGTCGAGATTGTTCCACTGGTCGTGACTGTAGGAACTGTAGATCCAGGGAATCAGGGCCTTGTATCCTGACTGCCACAAACCGAATCCATAGGTCATACGGGTACCGACAGAAAGGGTATGATCGTTTTCGCCTGAGTTGTGATTGGGATAGCTCCAATATTCCAGGCCGGGGCGTTTTTTCATATTTTTTTCTGCCTGAGCTTTGGGGATCGAAAAGGGCTGGCAGCACCAGACATCCACATAAGGACGCATAGGAGCATAGGCACCGACCGCAGGATCGGCCGTAACATAGGTACGGACTCCGGGAACCTTTTTGATCGCCTTGAGGACTTCGACCATATAGGCTACTGAATTGCTGCTTCCGGAGGGTTCGTCAACAGGATAATAGAGCAGTTCCGGCCAGCCCCTTCTTCTGGCTTCATTTTCGATCATCCGGGTGATAGCGGTCACATCGTCAAAATATTTTTTTGGGGGCATCTTGACCTGTGCGATGTGGCTGCCCATTTTTTGGCCGTTCATATAATATTCGTAGAGGGCATAGGTTCCCATACCGCAGGGAATGGGGAATTTGCCCATTCCGTATTTACGCATCAAATCGATTTGCCGTTGCATATTGTCAAAATTCAAAAGGAGCTTGCCGGTTTTCCGGTCTCTTGAGAACCAGATATTGCCGGTGATACCTTCCTGACCGGAGTCTCTCATATGGGCGTGTTCATATTCAGCTTTCTTTTGCCACCACTGACGGGAAAAATCATCCGTTGCCCTTTGGGCATTGCTGTAAGGATGAGTGTAATACTGGGCAAAGGTTACGTGAGGATTTTTGATCAGCTGGATAGGAAGTACACGCAAAGTCAGGGGAACTTCAACTTTTTTTCCGTCCAGATCGAGGAGTGCTTTGGAACGGTAGAAACCGGGGACTGTGGCAACAGTTGTATCGACAGACAGCCAGATACGCAGAGGTTCTTTGGCTTTAAGGGGGCGGTCACTCCAGGGCATAAGCACTTCAGGAGCCCGGTAATAAGAGCCGCTCATATTGTAGTTGGGGCGGACCCAGGAGTATTTGACATAGCGGCAAGTGACAGCTTCCGCAGGAAGGCTGTTGCCTTTTTCATTGACAAACTGTTTTATTTGCAGAGTGACTTTCCGGAAATTTTTAAGCGGATAAATGGAAAATGTCAAAGGCTCAGATTCGCCGATTGAAGTGAATGCCCGGACCGGGCGGCCGATTTCTGATTTACGGGGAAATTGCTCGGGCCAGACAGGTTCCGTCCAATTCCGGCTGAAAATTGAAAAGCCCTGTTTCTTTTCCTGAGCAGTCCACCCGGGTTCCGGAATGTCGGATTTGTAAGGCAGACGTTTCCATTTTTTCAGCACTTCAGGGGGCAAGGTTTCAAGTTCAAATTTTTCGGGATCAAGAATATTCTTTTTTACCTGAGCATATTCTTTTACTGGAACTATGGCAATGGCGTTGATGATCCACTTTGAACGGGTACTGACTGAGAGTTTCAATTTACCCTGTCTTGCTGTTCCTTGCAGTACAATTGCGTGGATTTCTGCAGGACCGGAATAGGTCATTGCTGCACGGCGGTAATCGGACCAGACTTTGATATCCCAGACTTGAGCATTACTTCCTCCGGCTCTGCCGGTGAGGATCCAGATCTTGTATTCACCGTCGGGAACGGAAAAAATCAGTTCTGCCCCGCCTTTGCTGCCGATATGGTCGCAGGTCAGTTCATTGAAATAAATGGGGGGGACGGCTCTGCCGTTGGAATTGACGCCTGATTGGCGGATGATCTTATTGGTTCCGGTAAAGAGCTTTTTTTGTTGGCTCCAAACCTTGCTTTTTGCATCGAGGCGGGTGAAGTTTTTCCGGACGGGTGAAGTGGGACTGCCAAGGTCATAGAGCAAAGGTGCAGCATTTAAAGAGAGGGTCCCCAGTGCTGCCAGACAAATGGAAATGGATTGTTTTTTCATAAAGTGTCAGATTCCTTGAAAGGGTGAATTAAGTAAACGCAGATCTCTGGTCGTGGTGGAAACAACTTTGTCATTGACGATGAGTGCCAGATCAAGTTTGTATCTGCCGGGAGTCATAAAACTCCAGAAGAGTCTCAGCAATGCCAGTTTGTTGCGGACTGCAGTCAATCCGGAACACATAACACTGCCTTTGAGATCGCGGACACTCCAACGGATTTGAGACTTCTGCTGAGTAAGGGTTGTGATACACAGAGGCACTGTTACTTTGACAACCTTGTTGAGCTCAAGAAAGAAAACAACCTTTCTTTCATCAACAAAGGGCGTGTTAAGCTCTTTTTTAAGAGAGAGGCGACGCAGGATTTTTTTCCCTTCTGAAACAACTGCTGTATGATTGCATTGGATCTTGTCAAAAGGCTGTACCCACTCATAATGGAGAACTTGAGTCGTTTTCGGGGGAATGTAACTTGTTGTTGCGAGACCGGAACTTGAAATCGTTGCTGCAACTTTTTTACTGCTCCAGTTTTTCAGAACAACTCTTGCCCGGTTGGTACCGTATTGTCCTTCACCGGGATCGTAATCCTTAACGGTCAGAGTGAGACCGGGGATCTTTATGCCGGAAAGGGTGTAGAATTTTTCGATATCGTGGAAAGATTTGATCCCTTTGACAAAGGAATAGGCTTCCCCTGTGCAAGCTCTGCTGCGGGCAATGTGAAATTTCCAATTCCCTTCCGGAGCATCCACCGGCAAATTGACCAGAGGTATCTTGGCTTCAAGGCTCCAGAAATCTTTGCCTTTGAAAGTTTTGCAGACAGCACCCGAGTTCCAGGTTATATCACTTTCAGAAGTGCCGGGGAATTTTTTGTAAAGGTCAAAGACCACTCCGTCTGCGTTTATAACGATTTGAACATAGTTGGGATTTTTTTCAGAGGGGGCAAAAAAGATTTCAAGAGCATCATCTTTCCAGACCGGGTCATCTGTTTTGCGGGCGGAAAGTTTTATCTTGTCCATTGCCGGTTCCTGGCACCGGGCTCCCACATAGATGAAATCTTTATCGTAAGTGAAATAGACCTTTGTATCTACTCCTTTGAAGTTTTTCGGAGTGACTCCATAGAGATAAAATTTATCCACATCTGCCTTACGCTGCCAGATTTTTTCAGTAAGTTTTCCGTCAAGAGTGAGCTTTTCTGAAAGAGGCTTGATCCTGACCGTCTCTGCAAAAGCACCGGAAAGGAAAACGCAAGAAAGAAAAAGCGTACAAATCAAACGTATTTTCATTGTTTCACCTTGTAAGGAGATGTCATCACTTGAAATGTGACACTTTTGGCTTTAAGTTTGCTGCCCGGAAACACTGTCAGCGTGTAGCTTCCCGGAGTAAGAGAAAGTTCTCCTGTTTCTATTTCAAGTTCTCTCATTCCTCTTTGGGCAGGCAGGGTTTCCCGGCGGATGACTTTGCCGGAACGGGAACAGCTTAATTCAAAGGGGACTCCTCTTGCCATATCGCTGACAGGACCGGAAATTCGCATTGCGACTTTGACAGCCTGGTCGGCTGCGGTAATGGCCGGAGTGAGAAGTTTTATATCTTCGACGACACATTCCGTTGAACGGGTCAGGCGGAAATTCCCCGCCCAGACAGTCAGCTTGCCGCCGTGTTTGTAGCCGGATTCCGATATGGAAAATCCCCAACTGGTGATTTTGGCCGGATTGCTCAGGCGATCAATGGGGATCCTGACCGTGCGTATTTTTCCGTCGTGCTGTTTGGTCAGAGTAACATAGTAACGGGGGGGCGTGCCGCCGGCGTTGGAGAGAATGACGGAAACAGTACACAGGACATTTTGCGGGTCGTTTTCAAGTTTCATCCTGACATCAAACTCAAAGAAGTCCCACTCCTGCCAGTTGTTGAGGACGGCAGGCTTCCGGTTGAAACTTGTATAATACATTCTGGGCCACCCGACGGGGTACTTTTTTTCACCGGCAAAGTGGTCGATCGGAGCGACCCATTTGATCGTTGGACGACCATTGATTTTCTCTTTTGCAAGGGTGACGCTGCTTTCAGCGGGACTCCACCGTGCCGGAACTGCGAAACCGTCCATAGGGAGAACTTCTGTTTTTTCTGCCGGAGCGGCAGAAAGGTTCAGCCAGGCTGCCGTCCCCAAGAGGACTGTCAACAATTCTTTTTTCATCTGGATCTCCTTGTGTATAAAGCTGAATCTGACACTGAAACAGAACTTTTTATACAATACATCTGTTGAAACTGTTTTTCAAGCAACTTTTAAAAACTTCCGTAACTCTTTTATCTGTAAGTGTAATTTATTTCTTGAGAGCGTAGCTCCGGACGGCATTGGCTACTGCGTATGCGGCACGTTTCCGCCATTGCGGCGTATTGAGCAAAACTTCTTCAGCTCTATTGCTGATGAAGCCCGCTTCGATCAGAACCGCCGGGACAGGATTGTTCCGCAATACGGCAAAGTTTGCAAATTTCACTCCCCGGTTGGGACGGTTTGTAACGCGGATCAACTCCTGTTGGATCATTGCCGCAAGCATCGTATCTTCCGGACGGGGCGTTCTGTGGGCAAAACATTCGATTCCGGCTGCCTGAGGATTCTTTTTTGATGAGTTGTGATGCACAGAAATAAACAGATCGGCACCATATTTTTTGACCATAGCGACTCTTTGCGGCAGAGTCAGGAATATATCTTTGTTCCGGGTCATAATCACCTGAAATCCTGCTTTCTTAAGTTCATTTCTGATTTCGAGTGCCAAAAGGAAATTCAAATCCTTTTCCCTGCTTGATCTGCCTACAGCTCCGGCATCGTGTCCGCCGTGGCCGGGATCAATGAGGATGCGGCGGATCTTTTGGGCGGGAAAGACTCCTGTCATCAGAGGATCAATAATGTTCCGCAAGGTCATAGGGGTGACACTGTAAACCTTTTCGCTGCTGTAAAAAGGAGCCGCAGGAAGCTGGATAGGGGTGGTGTTGAAAACAGCATACTGCCGGTTGGGGTGAAGTTTGAAACGGTTGCTTTTGTAAAAAAGCAGACAACATTCCTCAGAGACCTCCGGAGCATATTTCCCCAGTCGCCGGTCAGCTTTGGGGGCGGTCCGGCAGCCGGAAAGAAAGAGCCCGGCTGCCGCCGCAAGTATGAATAAAAGTGATAAACGATATTTCATTTTTGTGAAAAAATCCTGTTTTCTCTGTAATCTGCCCAGACATTTTCAAACCAGCCGTCAGGGTTGGGGAGAGGACGGCATTTTTCAAACACGTGTTCAATATCATTTCCGTTATAACAGCTGGTCAGGATTTGTGAACGGAAGTCTTCATTTTCGGGGATCATCCGGCCTTCGGCATCAAAGACCGCTGCCGAACCCCTGGAACCTGTCCCCGCAAGGATCTGATACCGGATGGCTGAAAGATAGACGACTGAACTGAACGCCAGTTGGGCCGTTGTCAGGGCCAAGACGGCAGAGGTGTTGCAAAATCCCTCTTTTTCAATGGAAGAAAGGAGTTGTTTCCCTTCTTCCAAAGCCTTTTCGATTTCACTGATCCGGCGTTGGAACGCGGCGCAGCGGGACATACGTTCCCGGATATTCTGCAAATCCGCCCGGGCATCACGGGTGCCGGAAATAAGTTTTTGCAGACGTTGAATTTCACATTCTGCCTGACGTTCAGCCTCTTTTCTGTTCAAAGTTTCCTGCTGGCAGACGCCGGCAATGTATTTCGCAGCCCGGAACGCTCCTGCCTGGCCCGCATTGAGGGCAGAGCCTCCCGGACGGGTGACTCCGTGAGAACCATTGACTTCGCCCACAGGGAAAAGGTGGGGGATGTTTTCGGATTCATACCAGATATTGCCCGCAAGACCGCCGTTGTTGTGCTGGGCACAGACGGCGATCTCAAGCATTTCAGAATCAAGGTCGATGCCGTGGTCAGCGTAGAGTTGTATAGCTCCGGGATTCATCTTGCGCAGACGTTCGATGGGAGTACCCATACAGGCGTTTGAACGTTCGAGATATTCTCTTGCTTCTGTTGAAAGAGATTGAAAATCAAGGTTTTCAGGGTTTGTTCTGAAATCTATGAATACCCGTCTCCCTTTGGCGTTTTCTTCAAAAACCGCCACATCAACGGCAGAAGAACCGTCAGGAAATTTTTTGACATCAAAGGGCCACTGGTAGCCTTTGAGAAACACTCTTGAATTCAAGTCGCTGTCGCTGAATCTTTCACGGAGAAACTCTTTTTCATCAGAGCCGTCAGGTGCCGTGGAAACAAAACGGGGGAGGACTTGCATATAGGTTCCTGAAACGTTCCAGCGGAACTTGATCGAGGCAAGACCGAATTGGGACTCCGGAAGATTCCGGCATTTGGCTCCCATACGCATCGCAAGTCCGATGGCTCCTGTATGACAGGGCGGATATACACTTGTTGCATAAAGACCGCCCGGACCGCCTACGGCAAAACAAGTATTTTCTGCCGTAACAGTTTCAAAACAATTGTTTTCACCGTTGTAAACAACTGCTCCTGCGGCACGGCCGTCAACTTTGAGCAGAGAGCCTGCAATGCGTTTTTCTGCGATTTCAACAGATGTTTCCTTTAAGGCACGCAGCAGAGCAAGGCACATCTCTTTTGAAGTATAGGGACCGCAGCTGGTGGCACGCCTTCTGGGATCGTGGTCGGTTTTGTAGCCGATATATTGCCCCAGTTCATCGTGAGGGAAGGGGACTCCCAGGTCGCACAGATGAAGAAATCCTCTGGCAGAAAGGGCCGCTTCAACAAGAGCAATATCGCCGTGGACGGCTCCGCCTGCCATATAGGACTTGGCAAGATCAGCAGGAGAGTCGGGTTCCGAGCCGTACATACCGAGCTTGTATTAGGTCTGTTTGTCACTTCCGGTATTGATGGAAGTCCCCATCTGCACACCTTCTGTGATGACCAGAATATCTTTGACTCCTTCACGGTAAAGCCGGAGTGCCGCACACAGTCCGGCTGCACCTGAGCCGATGACGAGAGTATTTACGTGACGCGTTTTCACAGTCTTGCGATCTCCATTCCACCGCCGATATCAATAACAGTTCCGGTAGAGTAAGCCAGATCCCCTCTGAGCAGCATAGCGACGGCTTTGCCGATGTCGGCGGGTTCTCCCCAGCGGGGCTGGAGAGTCAGGCCCTCTGCGATGAGTTTGTCGTATTTTGCTTTGACTGTACTGGTCATATCGCTTGAAATAACGCCGGGACGGATCTCATAGACGTTGACTCCGAATTCAGCCATCTTGACGGCGAAAAGTTTGGTCATCATACCGATACCGGCTTTGGAAATACAATACTCACCGCGGCTGATACTGGCAACTGTTGCAGAACAGCTGCCGATATTGACAATGACACCCTTTTTGCGTTCTGCAAAAAATTTTGCCGCACTTTGCGAAAGGAAAAAGGGACCCTTGAGGTTGATATTCATAACCCGGTCATAGCTTTCTTCGGTCATATCGAGGATATCCGTCCGGACAAGGGGAGCGACACCGGCGTTATTCACGAGAGCTTCAAAGGATCCGAAATCCCGGATGACCGAGGAAATAAGATTTTCCCGATCGGCGGAACTTGAAACGTCACATTTATAATATTTGACCTGAACACCGGGATATTTTTTCATCAGTTCATCTGCGGCATCAGATGATTCCTGACGGGCACAGATGGCAAGATTCCAGTTGTCGGCGGCGAGGGATTCTGCGATCCCGAAACCGATTCCCCGGCTGCCGCCGGTAACGATGGCTGTTTTCATAAAAATTTTCCTTGAAGTTTGAGAGTGAATAAAAATAGATCAGGGTAAAATTAGCACAGTATTTACCTTTTGTCAAGTGAAAAATTTTTTCTTCCCCGCAAAAATGCTGAAACAGACATTATTTGTCGGCAAAGAAACGATGATTTTTCTCCTTGAAAAGTCTCCGGCGGAAATTGACCAGCGTGTCAAGCAGCTCCCCGGTCGTTTCCGGCAGATATTGGAGAGGGGCGAAACGTTTGTAATGTTCCAGCATTTCCAATGCTTCATCCGGGGTGAATCGCATATTGCTGAAAAATGTATGCAGATCTTTTATGACGGCATAACGCATTTTTCTGCGGGAAACGCTCCGGCAGCGTGCCACATCGATCCAAAATACTTCCATATCTTTTCCTGTGTTACGCCACAATAAATTGCGGGCGTGGAAGGCTTTGTGAAAAATGGAGGCGTGATGCAGTTTTGCAAGAAGTTCCAGATTGAGTTTGCAAAAGATTTTTTTGTTTTCTGTATCGGAATGCCGGGAACCGCCCTCCATAAACTGCCGTCCGTCAGCGGTGTCGCTGATAAAGCCGGTAATAATAAAGGTTTCCTGCAGGATGAAATTTTTTCTGACATCTCCTACGGCAATAACGGGAGCAACGGGAATACCGAGTTTTTCAAAACGCAGATAATTCCTTACTTCGCGGACGGGAAGGGAGGATTTCAGGATGTAACGCCACGGCGTTTTTCCCGGATTGGTCTTGTAAGCGATGACTGTATTGCCCCGGGAGGTGGGATATTCCAGTTTCCAGACGAATTTTCCGGCAGAAGTATAGATGAGCCCCCCTTCCTCTGTGGCAGGGGGAGGGGTGGTACGGAGCTCTTCCAGAAGAGGGGCGAATTCCCGGTCTGCCAGATACCAGGAGGAAATACGTTTTTCTGCCTTGTTGAGAAGATCCAATTTTTCATCTGCGGACATTTCCGCATTGAAAAGAGCTCTTTTATATTTGACCGTCTTGGAGTCGGCGGGAACAGAATTGCTCATAGTTTCTTTCCTTAAATAATATATTATTCTCTCTTTTGGCAACCGGGGCAGAATGTGGAAGTCCG
>JAZUPO010000187.1:0-5423 GCA_045605205.1 Victivallaceae bacterium | reverse complement strand
AGAAATTGATTCAACGCCTCTCTGGGGCCTTCTTCCTGTCGTTCCAGCACCATACCGCTGACGGCGGCAACATCTATATATTTCGCCATAGTAAAAAATTTCCACTCATTTATATTCCAGACAGATCTCTCCCAGAGCGGGTCCATTGCCGTTGTTCTGAGCACCGATAAAGGCAGGGTAAGCAAGTTTATTGCCGGGGAAGGTCAACGGTTCGGTGGCAGCCTTACTGCCCCGGCCCATAATCTTGCCTGAAATAACTTTGCCGTCAGCCTTTATGGTCATAAGAGCAGTTTTTCCGGTAAAATCCCAGTCGCACTCAAGTTTCACCCAGACGCCTTTTTTGAGGTTCAAACTGCCGATCACATTCCTCTTCTGATATTTGCGGTTGGTGATCTGAAGTTCAAAAGTCTGCCACTTACGGTTGTAGAAAAAGAAGATACCGTTGCCCCAGTTAAAAGTTTTCCAGGCAACCCCTGCGTGGAGCAGCCATACCATATCAGCACTCCAGGAACGTTTGTCCCATTCCGGCTTGAACCAGAGGGTGAAACTGCCTTTTTCTTTGGCAGGGGTATAAGTTGACAGATAAGGAGCTGCGGAAGCCTTTTTACCAACTGAGGGGCCGGGGACAACTGCATTCAGTTTTCCCCAGGGGAAAAGTTGTGTTTTGGAAAACACTCTGTTGCCGCCTTCATACTGGACATCGAACTTGAACCAGACGCCTTTCAGTTCAGTTTCAGTATGGAACGTGACAGGTTCAAAGGGCTGAAACCGGACAGGCACAAAGCTGTTTTCCCGGAGCGTCACAGGCTTTGACACTGGAATTTTCCTTTCATCAAGCAGAGTCAGAGTCAGTTTTTTGACTGTAACAGGCATTGCAGTATTGAATGCAGGGGCACATTCGATCCAGGTTCCTGTTCCGGAGGCGTGCTGACGGGATTCAAAGACCTTTACATTGGGGTTGAAACTGATATCCTCAAAGGCTTCCGGTGTTTCGTTGAATCCGGTGGTAAAGAGCAAATTCTGGTAAAAAGAAGGTTCGTGGAACGATTTGCCGTTGGCAAAGGCAGACGCGAAAGAACCGTCAGGATTGTTGACAGCCAGCAGGATCTTCCAGTTCCGTCCGGGCTTGGCATTGAGTTCAGCAAAAGGGATCTCAATGGTAACACGCCAGATATCTTTTTCACGTTTCACCTGCGGCACGACTTTTGAATCAAATCTCAAAAATCTGTCTCCGGGCTTTTTCCCGATACGAGCAGCGTAAAATTCCCCGAAAGCTCCTGCCACATAGTGATATCTGGAATATTCAGCACCGGGAGGAGCAAGGATCACTTCAAAAGATTCTCCCAGAGGCCAATCCCCTCTTTTGTATTTGGGCACAGCGGCCTTTTCAATGCCGGGTGAATGGATAACGGCACTGAAAATGAGAGATTTGGGGGTATGACGCACAACAGCTTCAGCTTTACGCAGAGAAAGCATCAGATTTTTGTGATTGAACCAGTGGCGGACAGTATAGACTTTATTGCCGGAAACAGAATAAAGAAATCGGTTGCGCAAAGAGATATTCTTCAGGAATGCAGGTGCATTGCTTTTGGCAAAAAGGACACCTGCATTTTTTTCCTCATCATCCAATTTTTTCACCAGCCCTTTGAAATCAGGAGCGATCAGCTGATTAGGACAGTGATAGATGCTGTACCGGTGCCACCTTGAAAGTTTACTCCAATCAGTAAGAACCGGTTCATTACGCCAGGCAAGAGCGGCTTTCTGCCAGGCGGCGGTATCTTTTTTCACCCGGGCAAGACACTGGGCCTTCAAAGTTTTGACACCTTTCATATCCCCTTTTGCGGCAGTCGTTTTGATCCGGGCCATAGTCCAGTGGACATCGGAATAAATTTTAGCAGCTTTCAGCTGTTTGTAGTACTCCACAAAGAAAGGATAGGAACCTGCTTTGAAGGTCATATTTTTTCTTTTTGCCCACACTTTTTCAAAACCGTCAAGGGCTTTGCAGATCTGTTTGTGATTGCGTTCGAGATACTTTTCAAGATCAAATGCGGTACGGCACCGTTTGTGGGCTTCAAAAGGATCGACTGCGTAAACAAAACTCAGCATATTGTCAAAGAGGGGGTACAAATAGGAACCTGCTTCCAGACCGAAAAAGTGATTGGCTGTATAACGGGCGAGGAATTCCAGTCTCTGAGGTTCATACCGCAGAGGATTGCGGGAACGGTCCATATCAAAGCTGTATTTGAAAGAGGTGTTCCAGGTGTACTGAGCAAAGGGAACACTCAAGGCAGGCAGATTGTCCCCGTCAATACGGTTGATGCAGCACTTATCAGGGTTCTTGACATCGTAACAGGAAACCGTGTTCAAATATTCCGGGGAAATAAGGGGAACCACGCTGTATGAAACATTGTTGGTCTCAAAGTAAAGCAAAGTACTGCGCCCCGGAATGTATTTTCTGAAATCCCTGACCTGCTGCCTGTTTCCTTCACGCAGATGAATGGCGATATCTTTAGGCAAAAGAGAGTTGATCCGGGTCAGGAATGCCACATTTTTATCAGCCATAGCTTTGGCAGCTTTACGCATTGCAGGCGTATCGGTAAATTTCTGCTGATACATCACGCCTTTTTCTGTAACATAGTAACCGTGATAGGGATAAACCACGACTTCCAGATCGACACCAGTCCCTTTGAGAGCCTTGTGGTACTCCATAAAGACAGCGGCATCAGCGGCGGCCCGGTCATCACCGAAACGCTTGCGGGTGGCTTCATCACGCTGAGACCAGTGCTCAGGATCGGCGGCACCGCCGGTATCCACAGCGTGAACAAAAACGGCATTCCATTTGGTGCGGGTCATAACATCCCGGTAACGCCGGGCGATCTTGGCGTAAAGGTCGGTTCTTGCCCAGGAGTGATAGCGGTCGTTTGCCCAGAAATGCATTCCTTTGAAAGTGGGATCACTGCCGTCGAGTTTTTTAGATCCAAGCATAAAACAGCCCTGAATAAGTCCGGACTTCATATTTCTTGCACGGACATATTCTGACACGGATCGAATCGTTTTTTCTGCCTGAGGCGTAAGGAAAGGACCTTTGGCATTGAGCCGGTACATCGTATATCCGCCGGGCCCTGCGGGCATATGTCCTATTTCATTGATCTTGGCACGGAAAATCATATCAATGTAGGGCTTGATATTTTTCACAGCCGTATCGGGATCACGCATCAAGGCATAGAGAAAAGGATTGGCAAGAGTCACCCGGCGCACAGGAAAATCGGGCCAGTCGATGACCCGGGCGGGGTGAAGCTGGATGATTTTTCCATTTTTCACGATAAGAGAACGCAAAGTCACAGCTGCGTAAAGAGCATTTTCTTTACCGGAAAGAACGATGCTGTTTTTTCCCGGAGTCAGGGTATAAAGTTCTCTTTCGCAGCCTGCCGCCATTTCAGGCAGACCGGCAGGCTTTTTGAAGTTCCCTGAAATGATAATATTATAAGCTCCTTTTTCGGGAGCAGAGGCCACGGAAACCATTTTTTCTGCCCCGAGTTCTGCAAAGCGGGAAGTAATTTCTTCACAGACAGTTTTAAAAAAGGGCAACTTGGCATCCCCTGAAATCACCACCTTTGAGAGAGAAACAACTTTTTCAAAGACAATACGTTTCGGCGTGGGACTCAGTTCGATTTTTCTTGAAACGAGAGCTTTTTCATTATCTTCAAGAACTCCGCCGCAAAGGAGAGTGCCTGTCAGACAAAGAAACGATATCAGTAAAAATGTTTCCCTTTTCATTGATCGTACCTTCCCCAATATTTAACTTGATCTTTACGGCTCCAGAAAGCCCTGCGGAACCAATCTGCATCCACACCACTGTATGGCAAAGAGTGAATTTTTCGCAACGTCACGTGGCCGTCTGCCCAAAGGATATTCATTGCGTTGCCGTGTCTTGCAGCTGCACTTAAATCTTTCAACTCCGTACCGATTGAGAGATTTGCAGCTCTGCACTTGTCACCTGAATCAGCATTTTTAGAAGGCTGCCGCAGTTCAGTCGTTTTGTAGAAAAAACGGGAGTCAATAGAGGCGTAACTGGCATATTCCCCGACATAACTGAAACGCCCATAATGAGTTCCCTTCCAAGAGTTCCACCCCGTATATCCGGGAAGAACAGCCCGGCGTTCAGTGGGACACGCCCATATACCGATGACCTGACTGGGGGCTGAAGTCGGTTCATTGGGATAAAGCCAATTGCTGGGAGGAACATATCCTAAGGCTATCAAAGCTCCGGCAAACACCTGTGTTTTCATTTCTCCGTCAGAATATTTCAGCCATATATAGTTGGGCGTGATAAAGTCACTATTGTCAGACGAATAAAAACTGAAAGCAGTTCCGATCGTTTTTTGATTGTTCATACACTTGGTGGTATTGCCTCTTTCACGAGCCTGCTGCAAAGCAGGCAGCAGCATAGCGGCAAGAATCGCAATAATGGCAATAACAACCAACAGTTCGATCAGGGTGAATCGTTTTTTTGATGCTTTCATAAGAATCTCCTTTTCTGTTGTTTCTTGGAATTATTGGAACAAACTTTTCAAATCAAGAGAAATCCGGCGGCCTTCAGTATGAGACTGAAGGGCACGGTAAGCAATAATATTGGCGGCGGCTCCGGCGAAAAGATCAATGGGGGAGTGTTTTACTTCGCCTGCGGCAAGTTTACGGAATTCCTCCATTTCCTGTGCGTGCCCTTTGTCAACGTGGACCTGCCGGTCATAGTAGTATCCGTAGGCCCGTTCTTCGGGAGTAATGGAAAAACGGAACGCCCGGAGTTTTTCTTCCATTTCGGCGTGACTGGTGGTAAAGGTTTCACTGCCGACAGCATAGGGATAGCGACGGCGTTCAAAAAGGCCGTCGTTTCCGGTGACTTCCAGTTCGGTAAAATTGTATCCGGCAATGGTGGTATAATTGCCGTTGATCTCAAGGTACTCCTTGGGGAATCCCACGGAACCGTTGTCCCCGGCAATGATCACAGCAGTTACATCGTTGGGGTATTCAAGGGTTATGATATTGTCCACATTGCCGCCGCCAGAGGTATTCACACTCAGGGGAAAAGTTCCCGTAAAGAAGTTGAGCAGCTGAAAAATATGGGTTACTTCGTGAATGATCGTGGATTCTTTCAAATTGATGACCGCATTGTAATGAGAAGGCGGCCAGATGATCGCTTCACCGACGATCCGGCAGACGATCGTGGTATTGCCTGCTGTACAATAGTGCTGATAGAACTTTTTGGCATCGATCATCAAAGGTGAAAACTGTCTGTTGAACCCGACAAAAAGTGCATCGTTGAAATCCCGCATCAGTTCCACAGTTTCCATTGTCTGTTCTTCCCCCCAGCAGAGCGGTTTTTCCACAAAGAGGGGTTTCCGGTACTTGAGGGCAAGTTCCAT
>JAZUPO010000186.1:0-11358 GCA_045605205.1 Victivallaceae bacterium | reverse complement strand
CGATGAGAGTCATATTTCCGACGCCTGCTCTGCACAGTTGTTCGGCGGCACATCCGCCTACGCCGCCGGTTCCCAGGACGAGGATACGGGCATTTTTAATTTTCTCGACGGCATCATCGCCTAAGAGTGCGGCGGTTCTTTGAAAAAATGGGTCGTTCATATTTGTAAAAAGTTCCTGAAGTGTTCATCTGCGGCATTTTCAAAGCCGGGTATGTTGAAAGAATCATATAAAGTTTCAATCTCGACATCACTGCGGTCATCTGTTTCCATTCCGACCCGGCATCCGGGATGAGTTTTCAGGAATTCTTTTATTTCCGGCGCCCCAGCCAGACGCGGGGAAAGGGAAACATAAAATCCCCGTGAGAGCAGTTGATTCAAAAGTTCGGTATTGTGCTTAGCGTAGCCGTGAAAAAGGATGGGCATAGAAAAGTTTTTCACCGATTGAAAGAGTTTGTCATACGCTCCCAGCCAGTGGAGGACGACAGGTTTTTTGTGTTCATCAGCCGCTTTGAGCAAGGAAGTAAAAATGTTCAATTGCCGCTCCTGTGGAATGGTGTCTTTGCGGCATTTGTCGAAACCTATTTCCCCCACGGCGGAGCATTTTTCAAACTCTTCTGCAGAAATTTCCGGCAGTTCTGCGGTGTACCAGGGGTGAAATGAAAGGGACCATAAGGGGCCCTTACCTCTTCCGTTGTCAAGGAGTTCTGTTTTTCCCGGATGGGGGATGTGGGTATGAAAATCACTTGCCATTGGCGTGTTCCCGTGGAGGCAGTTCATAATTCCAGCTGCCGAAGATCCATCGTTTCATCCCTTTGAGGGCTTCACCTGCCAGACCGTTGCGGAGGAGGGCATAATAAAACTCCTCTTTTGTCCTGTCGGAATCGCCTTCAAGGCGGCGTAAAACGCCGGGATCGCTGAGAAAATGACGGCCCAGCATAACGGCTTCACATTGAAAACAGTTCATTTGTTTGCGTGTTTCATCGACACCGGCGAAATCTCCATTGAGGACGACGGGGATATTTCCGGCGAGGGCGAGCATCTTTGCAAATCTTTCTTCTCTGCCGGGGATGACAGAAGCGTAAAGTTCTCTGACAGTCCGATAGTGAAAGAAAAATCTGTCCGTTCCGGCCTCTTTGAGCGTGGGGATGATTTTTTCCATTTCGCAAGGGGAATCAAATCCGCTGCGGAGTTTGACACTGACGGGGAGTTCGGGGAGATCTTTTTTGACGGCAGCGACGATTTGAGCCATAAGGGTTATTTCTTTGAGCATTGCCCCGCCGCACCGTCCTTTGAGGACCCGTGGGACGGGACATCCGAAATTGAGATTGACTTCATCAGCTCCGGCTTCAGCCATTGCGTATGCCCCCTGAGCCATAAGTTCCGGATCTCTGCCCATAAGCTGTGCAGAAACGGGAAGAGAAGTTTCTTTGTATGGAGCGATAAATTCTTTGAAAACCTTTTTTTTGGGGAGAGATTCAGAAAGCCTTAAAAAACTGGTCATCCATACTTTTGTAAGGTGTAGTTCATTGGCGGCACGGATGAAACTTTCAGTAAAAACGCCTTCCATCGGGGCGGGCCAGAATTTGGGAAAACTCATTTTTGAGGTGCTTTTTGTTTGATTTGCTTCCGCAGTACTTCCACAGCTTTGGCCAGCTGCCTGTCTTTGAAAGCTCCTTTGAACGGTGGAGAGATGACTCCCGGATAACGGAGTGTCTGAGAAGAAAGCCTCAAGACTTCTGCCGAGCTGATCCGCACTTCAATATCCGGCATAATGCCTTTCTTTTCGATGATCCTGCCGCCGGGAGTGACATAGTATGCCGAGGCAAATCTGACGGCTCCGCCGCCGGGAACAGGGACAACGCTTAAAATGGTTCCTTTGCCGAAAGTACGGCTGCCGAGGACTTTGGCCCGCTTGTGATCCTGCAATGCCCCTGTAAGGATCTCAGAAGCACTTGCCGAAAAGGCATTGACCAGGATCACAAGGGGGATCTTTGTATCAATGGCTTTATTTTTCAGAGCTTTGACCTGTTGAACGGCATTTTTCTTTCTTGAGGTGGCTTTGAAAATGATGCTGTTTTCCGGGAGAAAAAGCGATGCGATCTCAACGGCGGCTTGGACAAGTCCGCCGGGATTGAAACGGAGGTCAAGGATAATGGCTTTTGCTCCGAGGGATCGGAGCTTTTTCAGAGCTGATGCCACTTCATTGCCGGAATTTGCGGCAAATTCTTTAAGTTTGATGTATCCTATTTTATCTTCGATCAGCTTGACGGACCCCGGGACAACGGAATTGGTTCTGACGATTTTTCTTGTAATGGTCAGAGGGAACTCCTGTTTTCCACGGCGGATTTGGAGTTTGACTTTGCTTCCGGCTTCTCCCCGGAGCTTGTCGAGAGCTCCGGCCAGATTGAGGGGAAGGACATTTTTGCCGTCAATAGCGATGATCTGGTCGGTTGTTTTGAGTCCGGCGGCTTCTGCCGGAGTTCCGGGCAGAATACGGATCAGAATAACAGGTTTTCCGTCCGGTTTTACAACTGCGGCCCCAATACCTACCAGTTCGCCTTTACGTTTGATCTGCCGTGAAAGGTGCTCTTTGGGGAGTTCATAGGCAGAATAGGGATCAAGTGCTGAAACCATCCCCTGCATTGCGTGATTGAAAAGTTCTTCGTAAGTAACTTTTTTTCCGTCAACATAGTTGTTGCGGAGCATTTCCATAGTCTGGAGCAGGAGCAGAGCCCGACGGTAATTGTCACTCTGCTCCTGAGAAAACTCCGGTAAAGCAGCTTGGGGAGGTGCTTTTTGGGGAAGTTTTGCTTCTCTCTGCCCGGGGAAGAGAGAAGCGACCGCAGCCGGTGCCGCAGTTGCTCCTGCTTTTGCAGTGCTGCAAGAGCAGCACAAAAGCACGCTTATCACATACCCGGTACAGAGAGAAAAAAGTTTCATAATCCCTTTTTCAGTTTTTCCCTGTTTCTTACGCCAGTTTGAGGCGGCGCATATTCTTTTTTCCGGCCCGCAGGACGGGAGCTGCAGCGATGATGTCAGCAGTGACAGCTGCATTGGCATCGGTGATTTTTTCATCATTGATGGCCACGGCTCCGCCCTGGATCAACCGTCTGCCGTCGCTGTTGGATTTGCAAAGGCCTGCCAGCACCAGCAGCCGTGCCACAAGAATACCCTTTTCGGCATCAATTTCCGCAGCCGGGATCGCCGCTTCAGGCAGGTCGGCTGAAACTGTTGAAGCAGTGACCTTGCCGATAAAGCTGGTGGTGGGGATCTTGTTTTCGGGATCAGCGAATCCGAATCGGGTACCGGCAGTGACAAAGGCTTCTTTAGCGGCTTCTTCGCCGTGGCAGAGAGCGGTTGCTTCAGCAGCGAGGATCTCTTTTGCCCGGTTGATATTGCTTCCGGCACCGCAGAGAGCGGAAATTTCCGCCACCGGCAGGGGGGTGAAGTATTTGAGAAGCTGTTCCACCATAGAGTCGTCGCAGTTCCGCCAGAACTGGTAGTAGTCAAAGACACTTGTGCGTTCTTTGTCGAGCCAGACATTTTTGTTTCCGGTGGACTTGCCGAATTTCTGACCGTTGGGGTCGAGAAGCAGAGGAATGGTCATACAGTGGACTTCCGCTCCGTCTTTGCGGCGGATCAATTCAGTTCCTGCCACCATATTGCCCCACTGATCCTGACCGCCCATTTCAAGGGTGCATCCGAACTTGCGTCGCAGGGTGAGGAAGTCGTAGGCCTGCAGGATGGAGTAGTTGAATTCCAGGAAAGAAAGTCCTGTTTCAAGTCTCATCTTGACGGATTCCTGAGACAGCATCCGGTTGACGCTGAAAATGGAGCCCACTTCACGCAGAAGATCGATGTAACCCAGTTGGCAGAGCCATTCGGCGTTGTTGACAAAGTGGGCTTTTCCTTCTGAACCGTCAATAAAGCGTGACAGCTGATTTCTGAGCGAAGCGGCATTGGCATCGATTTCTTCAATACTGAGCATCGGCCGTGCGGTGGATTTGCCTGAGGGATCACCGATACGGGCGGTGGCACCGCCCACCAGGACGATGGGGGTATGGCCTGCTTTCTGCAGGATACGCATTGCCATCACAGGGAGCAGGTGTCCCACGTGGAGACTGCTTCCGGTGGGGTCGAACCCCACATAAAAGGTGACTTTGCCCTCGTTGAGCATCTGTGAGATCTTGGCTTCATCGGTTGCCTGATAACAGAAACCGCGTTCTTTGAGTTCTTCAAAACAATTCATTTTCAAACCTTTGAAATTCAGTGGCCTATGGTATGGGGCGGCAGCGGCAGTTTCCGCCACGCCCTGTGGAGTACGGATTTTCCTTCAGCGATCCAGCGTTCTTCAAAGTCGCTGCGAATTCCTTTGAGATCTGCGATTTCCTCATCTGCGGGCTCAAAAAGTTTTGATCCGGAAATGACCCGGTCAACGGCTCCGCAGTAGTATTCATCGTCGGAGGAAAAGTGAAAAATTCCATCTTTTTTAAGGACTCTGTGCAAAAAAGTGACAAAGTTGCTTGCCAGAAGTCTGTTTCCTTTGTGGCGTCCTTTTGGCCAGGGATCGGGACAGAGGAGATGGATCCTGTCCAGAGTGTTGTCGGGCAGCATTTTGGCCAGCAGCGATCTTGCTTCCACTCTGAGAACGGTCAGATTGTCTGCTCCGCATCGTTCTGCTCTGCGGACGACTTTGCGCAGCCTGCCCAGCATCACGTCTGCGGCCAGGACAGTTGTTTCAGGATAAAGTTTCGCCAGTTGGCAGGTATAGGAACCTGAACCGCATCCCAGATCCAGTTCAACTTTTTCCCCTTCCGGGATGTAATGGCCGTAAACTCCGGTCAGGAAAACGATTTCAGCATCTTCTTCGTGAGGCATAATATCACCTTAAATAGCATCCCGGGAGTCGATCCACTCTTTGAGAGCGGCGACTGTATCGGTATCTTTTCCGTTGAGCATAGCGTTGGCAAACTGGCGGAATCCTGCCGTCAGGATCTCGCGGAAAATTTCCAGAAATTCCACCCGCTCAGAAAATACTTCTGAACGCTCCTGAGCCTCTCCCTCAGGCAGGGCGAAAGAAGAAAAGCTGAAGTGGTCGGCATCAAAAGTGCCCGTCCAGATCTGATTGAGCCGGGTAAAGGTCAGTTTTGCTTTTTTGAGCTTTTTGCCCACAGAGAGAGCTGCTTTGACCTCTGCTCCCCGGATGGGGCTGCCGCCCTTTTTGATGGTGGCTTCACCGGCACCGGGATCCTCGCCGTCTCCGGTGAGGCACAGGGGAGCTTCGAGCATCACTTCGTATTCTCCGAACTCTTCAGTTGCAATGGTCTGTCCTGTTTCAGAAAGATACCAGAGGTAGAGCAGAAAATCCCTGCCCGGAGATTCTTCGCTGAAGGCACTTGCCTTGGCGGGGGAAAGGGGCGGGAAGGAGGAAGGGGTGATATTGAATTCCTCAGCCAGCATATAAGAAGGCGTCAGCTGCAAAGGCTCCATCTTGAACGCCTGATAAAAGTGTTCAATAAAAAGGTCGATCTGGCTCTGACTTGAAGCCCCCAGATAGAGGTGACGTGTATGGGGCACGATCACCACAGGGATCCCGGAGAGGGCCGGAGGCATTTTCATAATGTTGCGTTCGACGGTGCTCGCTTTGATTTCCTTTTTTTCTTTTGAACCGATGAAGTTTTTTCCAGTTTCCTTCATCCGTGCCTCTTCTGCTCTGCGGCAGAGTGCGTTGAGAAGACTTGAGGGGATCTTGCGGACTGCACGGCGCAGAGTCAGGTAGTAGGCAGAACCGAATCTGGCGGTTCCTTCATCGATTTCTGTGTCCAGCAAATGTTGTCCGGTGACCCATCCGAAAGAGGGTTCGCCCGTCACTTCATCCAGTTTGCAGGCCTTCCGTGCGGCGACGATCTCGCCGGTGTTTTCGGGGAGAGCATCTCTCAAGGTGAAAAGTGTAAAAGAAAATGTACCACGGTCAAAAGGCATAAAATAAAACTCCTCTGAAAAAGTAAAAATTACAACGTCTTAATATAACACCGGAAGAGGCATTTTTCAATCCTGTAAAAAGCACGCGACAGCCCTGGAGCCCATATTTTTGAGAGCCGGTTTCTGTTGTTTGCAGATCTCCTTTGCAAAGGGGCACCGGGGATGAAAAGGACAGCCGGCGGGAGGATCAAGGGGAGAAGGCACATCTCCTTTGAGAATGATCCTTGAGCTGTTTTTGTGCAAAGAAGGCACCGCCGAAAGCAGGGCTTGCGTATAAGGATGCAGCGGCTCTCTGACCAGCTCTTTTGCGGGGGCACTTTCGACGACATTCCCCAGATACATCACAAGGATCCGGTCTGAAATATGTTCCACCACGGCAAGGTCGTGGGCAATAAAAAGAAAGGCTGTTCCCGACTGCTGCCGGATATCCTGAAGCAGATTGACGATGGCCGCCTGCACACTGACATCCAGAGCGGAAACCGGTTCATCCGCCACAATGAATCCCGGCGAAGCGGCCAGGGCTCTGGCAATGCCGATACGCTGCCGCTGACCGCCGGAAAACTGATGGGGAATACGTCCCAGTACATCGGCAGAAAGACCCACTCTTTCAAGAAGTCTCCCTGCTTCCACTCTTCTTTCAGTATGAGAAAAGTGCTCTTTTCTCATACTCAGGACTTCGTCAAGAGCAGAAAAAATGGTGAGCCTGGGGTTCAGAGAACCGTAGGGATCCTGAAAAATCATCTGATAACGGCCGTTGATCTGACGGCGTTCTGCACCAGAAAGGGCATAGAGATCTTTGCCGTCAATAAGCACCTGTCCTGAAGTGGGCACTTCCAGACGGACAGCGGCTCTGCCCAGAGTGCTTTTACCGCATCCTGATTCCCCCACAAGGCCGATGATCTCCCCCCGGTCCAGAGTAAGGGAAACCCCGTCCACAGCTTTGACGCTGCGTTTGGGGCCGAACCAGGAGGAAACTTGGGGGAAATGTACTTTGAGATCCCTGAGTTCGAGAAGTGACATAGTTGAAAAAAGCTCCGACCGGCCAAAAATCATTCAAAAGCCGCCACTTCCACGGCATCCAGTGAAAATGCTCCGGCTTCGGCGGGATCGACAATGCCCTGTTCCACCAGCTGTTCCAGAGAACGGCGCATCGTGATCATACCGTCCTTGAAACCGGTTTCAAGGACAGAGGGCAGCTGACTGGTCTTACCGTCGCGGACAAGAGCCTGTACCGGAGGTGTGCCGATAAGGATCTCAAATGCCGCCACCCGGCCGTCAGTATCGACTCTTGCCAGCAGACGCTGGGAAATAATTCCGATGATCACACTGGAAAGCTGAAGACGGATCTGATTCTGCTGTCCTTCCGGGAATGTGTCGATGATACGGTCGATGGTCTGAGGGGCACTGTTGGTGTGCAATGTTGCCATAACCAAGTGACCGGTTTCTGCGGCCGTCAATGCGGCCTGGATCGTTTCGGTATCACGCATTTCTCCTACCAGGATCACGTCGGGGTCCTGACGCAGGGCACCTTTCAAGGCGGCTGTGAAGCTCAGAGTGTCGGCTCCCAGTTCCCGCTGCTGGATCAAAGACTGCTTGTTGGAGTGGACGTATTCAATGGGGTCCTCGATGGTGATGATGTGTTCAGAACGGGTGGAATTGATCCGGTCGATCAAACTGGCGAGGGTGGTTGACTTACCGCTTCCCGTAGGACCGGTCACGAGAATGAGGCCCTGGGATTTTTCGCACAGATTGATAATGGCCTCAGGCAGATTCAGCTTTTCGGGTGAAGGGATCTTGCTGGTGATGACACGGGCGACGATACCCACATAGCCCCGCTGGAAATAGCTGTTCATACGGAAACGGCAGATCTCAGGATTGCCGTTGGCATCGGTGGTATCCAGTTCCACCGCCAGAGCAAAGTCCAATTCCTTTTTTGTTTCGAAGTCCAATCTCTGGCGGGGTGTGAGAACGCCGTAGAGCAATCTTTCGGTGTCCTCTTTTTTGAGGCGGGGCAGATTCAGGGGGCGCAGTTCGCCGTGGACACGCATCATCGGAAAAGCGGTGACGGTCAGGTGCAAGTCTGAAGCCCCCACCTTAACGGCGGTTTTGAGGAGCTTTTTCAAGTCGATGGCATCGCTTTCCAGAGCATCTTCGGGGGTGCCGTACATTTTTTCTGCGGAGTCATCCATACCGCCGATAAGGCGTTTGAGATCTTCCGGGTCGGGACAGTGCAGTTCAGCTTCTTCAGCGGTAACGAATCCTTCTTTATAAAGATAAAGCAGGGACTTTGTAAATGTGCAGTTGCCGCCTGTCCCCCGTGAGAGCAGTTCCCGCATAGCCGGAAAATCCTGAGAAGAAAGGAGTTTTGCCGCACCCACAGAATTCCGCAAAAATTCCACTGCTGCCACCCGTCCCGCACCGTCGGCACGGGGGACAAGGGTTTGGGCCACAGTGCACAGCAAAGCTTCAGAAAGATCGGCTGCGATCTGGGGGCGTTCACTTTCGGGGAAGCGTTTGACCATCCGTTCAAGTGCCTGCACCACGTCGGGGGCTCTGGTAGCAGCCAGGACGAGGTGTCCTGACAATGCGGCACTGAGGGCGGCACGGAATGTTTCAAGATCGTTCATTTCTCCGATCATAATGCAGTCGGGACTGTCATTCAATGCAGAAGCAATGGCGGAACTCCAGCTTTCACCAGGGAGCAGTTCTCTTTGGGAAACGACGGCGTTCTGATCCTGATGAACGAACTCCACCGGGCTTTCAAGAGTGACGATATGGACATTTTTGTTATTGTTGACAAAGTTGACGAGAGAGCCCAGAGTGGTGGATTTGCCGCTGCCGTCGGGACCGGTGACGATGATCATACCGTGGGGCATAGCGGCGAATTCCCCCAGTTCTGCCGGGAGAGCGAGGTTTTCAAAGAATAAGTCATTGCCCGACATAACGGGACGGGCAGTGAAGGCAGGACCGTAAACGGTTGAATAAAAACTCAAACGGAATCTTTCGCCGGTTTCAAAGTTAAAAGCGGCCTCAGCAGAACCTTTGAGCTGATAACGGTCTTCTTCGTCAGGGGTGAGGATCCCGGCTCTGAAAGAGTCGATATCTTCCTGGGTCAGCATATCCCATTCGCCGGGAAAAACCGCACCGTTCACCCGGAAGGCGGGGACCTTATTAGCTCCGGCAAAGAGGTCGGAAACTCCTGATTCGATAGCGTATTTAAGCAGTTCGTAGATATCCATAAATTACTTCACCTTTCTTTTTTTGGGGACAGGCTGAGCCGCTTTTGAAGGGTCTTCCGGCACAAAACGGTCAAATGCCCGGCGGCGGTCAGTGACACCGGCAGGCTGAAAACTGAAACGGTCGATGAAAAAAGAGTTCCACAGCACCCGGTATCTGGTCGCTGAACACAAAGAGGGGGCGTCGAACACAAAAGGAGCATATTTTTTGACCGGAGAGAGTGACAATATGGTAAAAATCAGGGCGATCACCAGGCCCGTATGCAGAAATACGGCCGCAGGAGTCAGGAATTTTTCCGCTTTTTCGGGGAAAAGGAATCCCTCAATGCCCTCCGGGCGGATCATTTGAATGGCCTTGAAAATGACAACACCTGTAATAAACCAGATGAGGATCATCGCCCCCGGAGAAAGCCAGGCAAGAATGATTTTATCCTGAGGCAGAAAAGCTCCCACACTGGTACGGACAATGGGTTCACACCAGACAGCCAGATAGGCACTGAGCATCGTGCTGAAAAGGGCGTAAACCTCTTTTGCCAGATTGGCAGAACGTTTTTTCCACGCCGCAATGGCGGGGAGGATAATATAGCAGAACCAATACATAAGTCGTTTTCCTCCCTTTTTAATTCTTTATTTCCATCGTCACTCTGCGAACTTCACTGGTCGAGGTGATGCCCTGGGCGGCAAGGGTGTATCCGGAACGGATCATAAGGCTGCCGCCGGTGCTTTTCTTGAGCCGCTTCTGGATGTTGCTCAGATTGGTATGTTCATCTTCGAGGAGTTCCCGCAGCTCATCATCCACAGAGAGGATGTCAAAGAGAGCGACACGGCCGCTGTAACCGGTGTTGCCGCATTTGGGGCATCCCTTGGGCTCGTAGAGCTTGGAACAGCTGATACCGAACTGGCCGAACATAAGTCTGTCTTCTTCAGAGGGAGTTACAGATTTTTTGCAGCTGCACAGCTTGCGGACAAGACGCTGGGAGACCACGATCCGCAACGTGCCGGCAATGCTCCGCAGGGGGATGTTCAAATTGGCAAGACGGTCAATGGTTCCGATGTTGTCATTACTGTGGAGTGTGGCAATGATCAAGTGTCCGGTCTGAGCGGCGTGAATGGCGGTTTGGGCGGTGTCTTCATCCCGGATCTCACCCAAACAGATGATATCGGGATTCTGCCGCAGGGCGTTACGCAGCAGTTGGGGAAAACCGATCCCGGCGGGTTCATTGACCTCCATCTGACTGATGGCGGGGATGACGTGTTCAATGGGATCTTCGATGGAAACGACGTTTTTAATAGAATAGTCGATGGAATTGAGCATTGCATAGAGCGTGGTGGTTTTACCGCTGCCTGTGGGGCCGCAGATCAGCACCATACCGGAAGGCAGTTTTGCCGCCTGTTCCATAGTGGCAAGTTCCGTTCCTGTAAGTCCGGCGGCGGCGAGAGTTTTGGGGCCTGAGTCATCCCCGAGGATACGCAGGGCGATCTTTTCACCGCTGAAAGCTCCCACTGAAGCCACACGCAAAGACACTTCTCCGAAAGAACCTGTCAGTGAAAAAGCTCCATCCTGGGGACGCCGCCGTTCAGAAATATCCATACCGCCGGCGACTTTGAAAACGTTGATGACCCGGTTGCCGAATTCCAGATCGATCTCTTCAATGATCCGCAAGGCTCCGTCCACACGGAAACGGACGACGGAAACATCTCCCGTTTTGGGGTCGATGAAAATATCACTTGCGTGGAGCTGCAAGGCGTTGGCAAGCATTTTCCGCACATAATAGACCACATCCCCGTCACCGGAAGAATCAGTTTCCACAAAGGTGGGTTTACCGTGATTGTCAACAATAATAGGGAGCTGTTCTTTGGAGGCGGTCAGATTTTTGAGTTTTGAACCGAATCTGCTTTGACATTCGACCACCAGGTAAACGATGGGACCCGCAACAAGGGAAGCAAGGTTCAGAAGTTCGGTATTCCGGAGCACAAAACTGTTGTTTTTGCGGGCTTTTTGACCCAGATAAGACATTGTTTTGATGCCGGAAAGGATCCAGATCACAAGAATGAGAAGTCTGATGAAGTCGACCTTGTTATTGCCTTTGCTGACCTGAGGACGAGCGGGGTGGGCGACCTTTTTTGCCTCAGCGGCGGG
>JAZUPO010000185.1:0-3995 GCA_045605205.1 Victivallaceae bacterium | reverse complement strand
CGTGGCTGTCAAGTAAAAAGCGGTTTATCTGCTTGACAGAAACTTCCCGCAACAAGTGCGCTGCGGGAAGTTTTTTTTGAAATATAAATCTCACAAGGAAAAAAAGTTACTATGCTGAGAACAGGTTTTGCTTCCCAAATCATTACTCCGCCCCGGGATTTTCCTCTCGCAGGATATTTCAACAAACGGCCCAACCGCGGTGTGTATGATGATCTTTATGTAAAAGTCCTTCTTGTTGAAAAAGAAGGTGTTATGGGCGGCTTTGTGGTGTATGACCTTTGCGGTTCCAGCCCTGCTTTTTTTGATGCTCTGCGTGATGCTGTAAAAAAAGCAGGTATGACCTTTGGTGACAATCTTATGGTCAGCTGTACCCATACTCATACGGGCCCTGAGATCCGCAGGAATATTGATGAACAGAAACAGGCATACATTGACCATATCATTGCCAAGACGGTGATCACACTCAAGGAAGCTGAGGCCAACTTGCGTGAAAGTACTTTTGAGGCAGCTTCAGTCAATTCAAATCCCTATGCCTATGTCCGCCGCTTCTGGATGAAAAACGGCAAAGTCGTTACCAATCCCGGCAAGTGCAATCCTGATATCGTCAAGCCCGACGGTGATTACGACAGGACTATTTCTGCTGTGGCAGTGAAACAGGAAGGCCGTATTGCCGCAATTCTTGTAAATCTTGCCAACCACGGCGACACCATCGGCGGAGACTTTGTGTCTGCGGACTGGTTCGGACGTATGGAACGTGAGATCCAGTATCAGCTGGGCGAAGATGTGCCTGTTATGACTTTGACTGACTGCTCAGGGGATATCAATCACTTTGATGTGAGCACGATGCGTAATCAGACCAATTATGCTGAAGCCCTGCGTATCGGCAGAGGCTACGGCAAGATCGTCCTTGAACTGCTGAACAGACTGGAAAAGGTGGATGATTCCCAGTTGAGTTTCAAAAAGACCATTTTCAAGATGCCCTACCGTACGGTCACAGCCCAGCAGTTGGCCGATGCCCGCAAGGTTCTTGAGACCATTCCTGCCGGAAGTCTGGATGACCGGGGGGATATGACCAGTGAAGACCTTGCCAAAGGGGACGGTATCGTGCTGCGTATGTTTGCAGAAAGACTTCTCGGCTGCGAAGGCAACGAAGGAAAGTTTCAGGAGTGCGAACTTCTGGCACTTACTTTGAGCAAAGATCTGGCTTTCATCACGATGCCCGGCGAACCTTTTAACGGGGTCGCTCAAGGCATCCGTGCGGCTTCTCCTTACAAGCGTACTTTGATCGCCACTCTGGCTCAGGGCAAATGCGGATACATCCCTATGCCCGAAAGTTTTGAGCGGGGTGGTTATGAAACTGAACCCTTTGCAACCAGTCCCGAAGTGGATACTGCTCCCAAACTCATTGCTGCGGCTCTGGAAACTTTGAACAAGTAAAAGTTTCTCCAACTGTTCTTTTTTTCTCCCCTGCGAAATATAATGTGCCTCTGCAAATGCGGGGAAGGGGAGATATCAGCAATGGAGAAAAAAAGGCTTGTTTTCGGTAACAAACACCGGAAACAAGCCTTTTTCAGTTTTATATCGAACTGACGTTTCAGTCGCCCATCTCTGCCAGACGGCGGTAGAGCGTGCGGCGGCTGATGCCCAGAAGTTTTGCGGCGGCCATACGGTTGCCGTTACATTGCTTCAAGGCTTGCCGGATCAATTCGTAATTGTTGGCTTCAAGTGAAAGAGGGGACGAGGCCGGTTCCGGTTCTGATTCCGGTTTTGATTCCGGTTTTGATTCCGGCGGAATTGTCCGGAACTGTTCGGGGAGATTTTCGATCCCTAATTCTGAAGTTGTTGAAGTGACGACCATATATTCGACTGTATTCCGTAATTCACGGATATTCCCCTGCCAGGCAGCTTGAGTCAATACATTCATCGCTTCAGGCGTAAAACCTGTGATGTTCCGGTTGTTTTCAGTTGCAAACTCTTGCAGAAATTTGTTGGCAAGCGCAGGGATCTCATTCCGCCTTTCCCGCAAGGGGGGAAGTTGCAGATTGACCACTGAGAGACGGTAAAAGAGATCTTCTCTGAAAGTTCCTTCAGCCACCATTTTCCGCAGATCCCGGTTGGTGGCTGCAATAAGTCTGGCATCGGTTTTGATCTGTTCCGTGCCGCCCACACGTTCAAAAGAACGGCTTTCAATGACCCGGAGCAGTTTGACTTGAGTCAAGGCGTCTATTTCTCCGATCTCATCCAGAAACACGGTACCGCCAGCGGCGATTTCAAAACGTCCCCGCTGCCGTGATTCGGCACCTGTAAAGGCTCCCTTTTCGTGACCGAAAAGTTCGCTCTCAAGCAAATTTGCGTTCAATGCCGCACAATGGACAGGAACAAAAAGTCCTGTCCTGCCGCTGAGATCGTGGATCTTTCTTGCCATAACCTCTTTGCCGGTACCGCTTTCGCCCGTAAGGAGCACGGTACTTTTGGAAGGAGCAACCGTGACTGCCACTTCCATAACTTTTGCCATAGCAGGCGAAAGTGCCCCGCTCCCCTCTGCCGGAGAAGATTCCTCTTTTGCCGTCAGAGCAGGACGTGAGGCCAGGGCCTGGGCAATAACTTCATCAAGTTTTTCCAGCTTGATGGGTTTGGCAACGAAGTCAAATGCACCCGCTTTCACCGCTTTGACGGCATCGGTAATAGAGCCGTAAGCGGTGAGCAGAATACAACAGGGCTTCGGAGTTTTTCCCTGGACAGCTTCAAGCACACTCATCCCATCCGCACGGGGCATACGCAGATCCGTCAGGACGAGATCGAAATTTTCTGAAGTGATGTATTCAATGGCTTCAGCACCATCGGCGGCAGCCTTGACTTGAAAGTTTCTGCGCAGATAACGCAGCAGAGCTTCTCTTGTGGGAGCTTCATCATCAACAATCAGAATCTTGTACTTGTCTGTCATAAATGAAACCTGTTCCGATTATTTTTTGATCCGCCAGTCAAGTGCACCTGTGGGGCAGGCTTCTACACACTTGCCGCAGCTGGAGCAGCTTTCAGGAAGTCCCTGATCAAAAGCTGTTCCCACGCAGGTGGCAAAGCCCCGGTACTTGGGGGAAAGCAAAGTCAGATTGACCACTTCTTTACAAGTCTTGACGCAGACTCCGCATTTGATGCACTTGGAACGATCCTGAATGATCTGAGGATGACGGATGTCATAACTGAGTTTCTGCCGTTCACCGGGGATGGCTTCAGGATTGCAATGGTAACATTCACCGTGTTTCCGCAAAGCGCAATCGTGCTTGTCGGTACAGGAACACTCAATACAGCGTTTCCCTTCTTTGGCAAGCTGTTCAGGCGTCATTGATGAATTGACCTCTTTGAAGGAACTCTTGCGTTCTTCAAGAGAGATGTAGTCCAGCTTTTCCCGGGGAGCTTCTGACACATCGTCACGCAAAAATACCAGATCTTCCTTTTTGAGAGACTGCCACTTGCCCCGTGAAACGTTCACTGTATGTTCCGGAGGAACAGGGATCCCGAGAAGATCTTTCAGCACCAGATTGGCGGCATCGCGGCCTGAGGCAACGCCTTCGACCACAGTTGCGGCTCCTGAAACGCAGTCGCCTGCGGCGTAAAGTTTCTCTCCGGCGATCTGAAGAATATCGCCGTAACGGTTGACTTCCACACCGCCGGGAGCAGCAGTTTTCTGACCGATGGCAGCGATCACTGTATCAAATTCAAGGGTGTAGTCGCTGCCGGGAACTTCGACGGGTTTCCGTCTGCCGGAAGCGTCAGGTTCGCCCAGTTCCATCTTGCGCAGCGTGAGAGCCAGAGCACCATTGCGTTTTTCAAGTTTCACAGGAGCGGCGAGGAAGTGGAACTTCACGCCTTCTTCTTTGGCTTCTTCGATCTCAAGTTTTTCGGCGGGCATCTCGTTTTCTGTTCTGCGGTAGAAACAGTTGACATCAGCAGAGCCCAGACGGACCGCTGTGCGGACGCAGTCCATAGCGGAGTTA
>JAZUPO010000184.1:0-4055 GCA_045605205.1 Victivallaceae bacterium | reverse complement strand
TCTTCCTAAGACCGCTTGGCCTCCGACTTCTTCCCAGGCCCGGAAAGTACGGGTGGTGTGGATGCGTTCATCACCGGGATCCAGGCGAAGCATAATTTCTCCCAGACTGACAATATCATAGCGGCACTCTTCGGCCTTCTTATAAACAGGAAGTGACATTTTATTCTCCTTTGTTTTTTACAAAAAAATTGTGACTTTATTGAACACATTAATATAATTCTGCAAACTGGATTTTTCAAGTTTCATCTTTGACTGTTTCAACAAGAAAACTCACAGGACGGAATCCGTCATTGCACGACAGCACTGCGGAGTTGGGATTTTTCATCCAGTCTCCGTAAAAGTTGCCGCCGCCCTGAGAGAGGATTTTTACGAAAGGGTGCAAAGTTTCCCAGGCACTTTCGCAAAATCCTTCAGGGATAAGAGCGTTTTCTGAAACAAAAACGCTGCCCTCGATCATATCGCACGGATTTTCAAGGGGATTTTCATATTGCTCCATCAAATCAGGATAACTTGCTTTGCGGAGCACTGTAATGCGTACTTTGTGCATCGTTACTTGAGAAAATTACAGATGAAATTTGCCATATCTTCTTTTTTGACGCAGCTTTTGTGCCGGATTTCCAGAGATTTAAGGCCGCTCAAAGGGGCAGGAACCGGAACTTTGGAAACTTGAGAAAGTTTTTCCAGAAGTTCAAACCCGTCCACTGGGGCTTCTCCGGAATCAACCGCACCCAGCACCGCAGCGGCAAACTTGAACGGCGAGGCTGTGGAAGCAATGATACAAGGTGTTTCATCACCGCTTTCACGGCGGTAATCTTCATAAACCTTGACGGCAACAGCGGTGTGAGTGTCGCACAGGTAGTTGTCATTCTTAAAAAGAGCGGCAATGGTCTTTTCTGTTGATTCCTCATCACAGAAGCCTGCGTAAAACTCTTCTTTGAGTTTTGCAAGGATCTCCGGTGCAACTTCATAGCGGCCGTCTTGGGAGAGCTGTTTCATCAATGCTGCAGTGGCTTTGGCATCGTTGCCGTAGAGGTGGTAGAGCAGCCGTTCCAGATTTGAAGAAATCAGAATGTCCATAGAGGGACTGCTGGTGGTGTAGAAGGGACGGTTCCGGTCGTAAACTCCGGTGTTGAGGAAGTCCGTGAGAATGTTGTTTTTGTTTGAAGCACAGATGAATTTCTTGACGGGAAGGCCCATTTGCTTTGCGTAAAAAGCCGCCAGAATATTGCCGAAGTTTCCGGTGGGAACGCAGACGTTGACACTGTCGCCCAATTTGATCTTACCGTCACGGACAAGGTCGCAGTAGGCAGAGAAATAGTAAACGATCTGCGGAGCAAGACGGCCGAAGTTAATGGAATTTGCAGAAGAAAACTCCATATTTTTCTCTTCAAGAAACCGTTTCATATTTTCATCGCCGAAGATTTTTTTGACGCCGGTCTGGGCATCGTCAAAATTACCTTCAATGGCACAGACAGCCACATTTGCCCCTTTCTGGGTGGTCATTTGAAGCTGCTGCATAGGGCTGACGCCGTTTTTTGGGAAAAAGACCACGATAGAAGTTCCCGGCACATCGGCAAAACCGGCAAGGGCAGCTTTGCCCGTATCTCCTGAAGTCGCCACCAGAATAACGATTTTTTTGTCAGGAGCACTTTTTTTCGCCGAGACAGTCAGCAAAAAGGGCAAAATCTGCAAAGCCAGATCTTTGAAGGCACAAGTCGGTCCGTGCCAGAGTTCAAGGATATGTCTGCCCCCCTCAAGAGAAAAAACAGGAGCGGGCTCTTCATTGTCAAAAGTTCCGGTATAAGCTCCATTGACACAATAGTCGATCTCATCAGGTGTAAAGGCAGTCAGAAATCCTGAAAGAATGGCTTTGGCCCGTTCTTTGTAGGTCATAGAAACAAGACTTTGCATTTTTCCGTTTGAAAAACGGGGGAATTCAGAAGGAACAAACAGCCCTCCTTCCTGGGAAATGCCTCTGGCGATCGCCTGGGCCGCTGTTACATCAAGATCAGCTCTTGTACTGGTAAAAAACATTTTTTTCTCCTGGTGCATTTTTGCAAATTTTCTATATTGTTATTCTTCCACAAGCCAACCCTGCCTGACAGCTTCTGCCATAGAGAGTTCCACCCATTTGTAGACTTCAGGCATAAAATCCTTGAGAGGGGACATACGCTGTTCCACCTGTTTTTTTGTGGTGCGTTTCCCTGCTATGGCGTTACGCCAGGTAAAGCCTTCAGTGAGAATGTTGTGGAAATAGGGCTGAAGTTTGTCCAGACAATCGGCATAGCGGGCATCGGGGGTGTTATGAGCATCAAACTCCTCCCACAGAATTCTGATCCGTTTTCCCTGTTCCTCAGGAAGAATGGAAAAGAGCTTGTCGGCAGCTGCCTTTTCCCGTGCTGCTTTGTTTTTGTTGCCTGCTTCATCGTAGGCAAAGGTATCTCCGGCATAAATTTCCACCAGATCGTGAACGATCAACATCTCAATAGCGTGGTGCAAATCCACCTTTTCCACAGCATATTCTTCAAAGAAAAGTGCCATAACAGCAATGTGCCAGGAGTGTTCGGCATCATTTTCCGCACGGCTCCGGTCAAGGAGAAGTGTCTTGCGGCAGATCGCAGTCATTCTGTCGATCTCTGCGGTGAATTTCAACTGGGCATCCAAACGGGCGTTGCCACTGGGGATGTGGAATCTTTCAAAATCCATAGGGTATTAATCTTTTTAGTAGAGAGAATCCGGGAAATAGTGTTTGTCAGCATTGTCAGGTGTCACGACTTCTGACTTGACGACCACCTCTTTGGGGCCGTCATTTTTCTTGTTGTTACGCAAACCTTTGAGAGCCAGATCAACACCAGTTTCGAGCATTTTCGGCGGATAAGTTACAGTAGCTTTCACAAGGGGATCTTTATCTTTTACCATCTTGACGATGGTTTTTGAACCGCCGCCGCCCACAAAAACTTTCACATCTTTGCGTTTGGATTCTTTGTAGGCTTTGAGAGCTCCGATCAGAACATCGTCATCTCCAGCCCAGACACCGTCAACTTTGGCATATTTTTGAAGGTATTTTTCCATCAGTTTCAGGCCTTTTTCTGTGTTCCAGTCAGTAGGCTGGGAATCCAGAATACGGATCTTGGGGAACTTGGCCTTGAGGACCTTTTTGAAACCGTTGACACGCTCGGTGTTAATGGGACACAGGACGCCTTCCATAACAAGAATGTCGCCTTTGCCTCCCAAAGCTGCTCCCATTGCTTCGGCGGCGGCTTCTCCCAGACTGGTGTTGTCGCCGTTCACAAAGACATCTTCAGCTTTTGAGGGCAGGGGATTGGACACCACCACAAGGTAAATGCCCCGTTGTTTTGCAAGTTTACAGACATTGTCAAGGGGTTCCGGTTCCTGACTCAGGATCACGAGAGCATCGGGATTCTGCATCATCAGCTGTTCAATGGCATTGACCTGGGCGGCTCCGCTGCCGCTGGTGGCGACGGTGACAGATACATCTTTATTGGCTGCTTCGAGCCGTTTTTTGGCTTGTTCGGCGTGCCAGACCACGCCTCCTGTCCAGCCGTGAGTTGCGGCGGGAACGGAAATGCCGATTTTCAATTTCTTTTCGCTTTTGCCGCATCCGCAGAGTATTGCGGCACACAATAAAAAGGGAATGAACAACTTACGCATAATTTTTACCTTTCTTTGTGATATTGTGAAAGTACAGCTATAATAATGACAGCCCCTTTGACACATTCCTGAAGCCGCGGCGAGATCCCCCAGGCGACAAGAGCGTTTGAAATGACCGTCAGGATCAGTATACCTGCCACAGTTCCGGTGACAGCGGCTTTGCCGCCTGACATACTGCTGCCGCCGACGATGACGGCGGCAATGGCATCAAGTTCACATCCGGTACCGTCGTTGGCGGAACTGATCCCTCCCAGACGTCCGCCCCAGAGCAAGGCTGCCAGAGCACAGAGCATACCGGTGTAAAGATAGGTCTGGAATTGGATGAAGCCGGTATTGATTCCGGAAAAACGGGCGACTTTTTCATTGGAACCTGTTGCCCGGAC
>JAZUPO010000183.1:0-7795 GCA_045605205.1 Victivallaceae bacterium | reverse complement strand
CTTGTCTTCCTAAGACCGCTTGGCCTCCGACTTCATCCTTTTCCAAACCTTTTTGAGTTACGTTTTTTGCTTTTGACTTATGGCAAAAGCAAAAAACGGAGCTTAAAAGAGTTTTGAAAGGCCTTTGGTTATGGGCCTTGCGGCCTTTGTTGAAAGAAATTTTTTTATTTTATATTGTGAGGTATTATTATGGCACTTTGGGGTGGTCGTTTCAGCGGGGAAACCCGTGGTGAAGTGGCAAAGTTTTCTGAGTCTATTTCTTTTGATCAGCGGCTTTACAAGCACGATATCGCAGGCAGCATCGCCCACGTTACGATGTTGGCAAAACAGGGGATCATTCCTGAAGCTTCTGCTGAAGCGATCCGCTGTGAGCTGAAAAATATTCTTGCCCGCATTGAAAAAGGGGATTTCAAGTATGATATCGCCCTTGAAGATATCCATATGCACATTGAAAGTGCCCTGATCTCCGTTCTGGGCGACGAGGGAGCCCGTGTCCATTCCGGAAGAAGCCGCAACGATCAGGTGGCTCTGGATGTACGCCTCTATTTGCGGGATGCCGCTCAGGAGATCATTGACGGGATCCGCGATCTTCAGCGGGCTCTGGTCCAGAAAGCCGCCGAACATCCTGAACAGATTATGCCCGGATTCACTCATCTTCAGCACGCTCAGGTAGTCCTGTTTGCTCATCACCTGCTGGCTTATGTGGAAATGTTTGACCGGGATGCCGCACGGATCGCGGACTGTCGCAAACGCTTCAACTTCTCTCCTCTGGGCTCTGGTGCCATTGCCGGTTCAACATTGCCCCTCGACCGGGAATATGTGGCGGAACTCCTCAACTTTGACGGCGTCACTCGCAACAGTATGGATGCTGTGGCTGACCGGGATTTTATGATCGAACTTCTCTCGGCACTGGCCATTTTCGGCATTCACTGCTCACGTCTTTCTGAAGATCTCATCCTCTGGTGCGGACAGGAGTTTGACTTCATCGAATTGGATGATGCTTTCTGTACCGGTTCCAGTCTGATGCCCCAGAAAAAGAATCCTGATGTCTGCGAACTCACCCGCGGCAAAACAGCCCGCTTCACTGCAGCTCTCAATTCTCTTCTGACGATGTGCAAAGGCCTTCCCCTGACCTACAACCGCGACTTGCAGGAAGATAAAGTGGCTCTCTTTGATGCCATTGATACGGCTATGCAGATCCTTTCTGTTTATCCCCCGATGGTGGCCACGATGATGCTCAAGGGGAAGAATATGGAAAAGGCCGCCGCTGACCCGGCTCTGATGGCCACCGACCTTGCTGAAGCCCTGGTGGGATTGGGAGTACCTTTCAGAACTGCTCACCACAGAGTCGGTTCCCTGGTCAAATACTGCAAAGAAAAGGGTAAGATGCTTGATGAGATCTCTCTTGAAGAAATGCGTATCACCATCCCTGAAGCCACCAAAGAGTTCCCCGGAATGTTTGATCCCCGGGCCAGCGTTGCAAAACGAAAACTCACTGGTGGAACCGGCTTTGAGCCCGTTGCCGCCCAAATCAAATTCTGGCAGGAAAAACTTTCCTGAAGAGGGAGAAAAAAGAGCCTTTCTATGAATCGGTGGTCAAAAACCCCTTCGCCTGTGTGGAATCTGTATATGTACAACCTCTTTATGGGCTGTGCATTGACCATTGTTTCCAGTTTTACCTTTATAGACAAACTGATGTTGCGGATGAACATCGATCTGGGGCTTCTGGGAACGATCAAGGGCGTAATGTTTCTTTTTCCGGCCATCATCTACCAATTTCTTGCCGGGATCTTGGGAAAGAGTCAGAAAGAGGTTCAGATTTGTGCCGTCAGCTATTTTCTGCGGGTTCTCTTGCCGGGTGTATTGCCATTTCTGGCTATGGTGACGGATGACCGGCAAGTGCTCACCTGGTGGACGATCATTCTGCTGCCGGCGGGGATGATGTTTGCAGTTATTGCAAACAATACGCTGATGACCATTTACAGAAAAGTCATCCCTGCGGAACGATACAATTATTCCATTGGGATGATCAATATGTTTTTTGCGGTGGCTTCCTATGTGCTGGGGCTGCCTTTTGCCTGGGTGCTGGATAAAATGGAGCAGTTGAGCAACTTCAACTTTTTTCTGGCTTTCGGAATATTTCAGCTGGTGACTCTGGCATTTGAGATACCGGCTGTTATCTGTCTCCTCAAGGTCAAGGTGCCAAACATATTTGCAGGAAAGTCTGAAAAAATCGATATGCTTGCTCCATACCGGGACAAAAAGATCAGAATGGCACTGCTCATAAATGTACTGCACAGGTTTGTCAACGGATTTACGGGGGCCTATATCACCGTTTATTTTGTTGAAGTTGCCCGGTTCAGTATGACTGCTTTGCTGAGTATCACCATTTTGCTGGGATTGATTCTGACCGTAACGCTGCCGGGAGCGGGAAAAGCGATGGATCGCTGGGGGTACGGCAGATTTTTTGTCGCTCTCTCGGGGGCGATGCTGTTAGGGATGACTTTGTTCGGACTATGTTGGAAAAGTTTGCTTGTGCTGCCTTTTTTTGCCTTGCTTTGCTGGGATTGCAGCACCAATCCGGTAGGTGGCTGGATGAATGTGGGGGAATATTCGGCTTCAAGCAAACTGGCGGCGCCGGAACATCTCAAAGCAACTGTGGCGGCTTACAGCATTTGTTTCAACGGAGGTTTATCGGCCGGATTGCTGTTGGCGTCAGGATTGTACTCTGTTGCAGGATGGTTGGGAGCTGCTGATTTATCCGCCAGACTGCACACTTACTTTTTGCTGACGCTTCCCTTCTTTGGAGGGCTTTTCTGTGCTGCACTTTACTTTAAAAGGATTCTTGCGATATCTGAAAATAACAGTAAAAATCCCCCCTCTCCGCTTGACAAAATGCTGTTTCTGTGATAATTTATATTAGAATCATTATCAGTTCATTTTTTTTGCAGCTTGTTGTCGATCCGGGGAATTTTTTTCCCTTTTTTATTGCTGTAATGTACATTTTTGCTCATATATTGCCGGAGAATTCATAAAATGGGAAAAAATAAACTTGCTGAAGATCTTTATATAACTTCACAGGATTCCGCCTCGCTCGTTACAGGCGGCGGAACGATGTATATCCTGCCCGGGGGAGTAGCTGTTCAGACAGTCGTAAACAGTCAAGGGAACATCGTGCTGCTTAAAAATGGTGCTGCCGAATATGCTCTTGTGGCATCGGGAGGGAGCCTGCGTGCTCTGGCCGGAGCTCAGCTTCGTTATACCAGAGTCGATCAGACAGGTTCCTTTGAGGTGGAGCGGGGGGCTGAAGTATATGATACGACCGTCGGATACGGGGGGGAAATCATCCTGCAAGAGGGGGGCGTTCTGCAGAAGAATACCATTTGCAGATCCGGTTCCATAACCCTTTCAGGCGGAGCTCTGGCAGATGATACAGACATCAGGACTTCCGGCAAACTGAGTGTCAAAAAAGATGCCGCAGCTTCAAATACAATTGTCAGAGATGATGCGGTGCTTGCAGTCTGTTCCGGCGGCAGCGTTTGTGATCTCACTGTCGCTCACGGGGGAGTCGTCTCATTTGAAAATGGTGCTGTCATTAAAGGCGTTGTCGATCTTAAAGGCTCTGCCTCATTTTCGGGTACTCCGGCATCTGAAAACGCTGCATTCCGGTTCAATATTTCTGAAGTCAGCTGGTCTGACGGGGTTCTGGTCAATTCGATTGCCGCCTGTCAGACAGGAACTCTTGCAATACAGGTCAGCGATCAAACTCAGAACCGGGGACGTTATGCCATTGCTTCAGGAGCAGGAAAATTATCTGAGGGGATCACTCTTCTGGTCGGAAATGAGCAAAAAGGTACTTTGAAGTCAAGCGGAAACAAGATACAGATCAACAAAACCATTTATTATCTGAGCATTTCCAATGACATTCTTTACCTCAATGTGGACTACGTTCACGATGTCAATGATGTCCGGATGAATTACAACGGCAAAGTCACCAGTCGCGGAAAATCTATGTCCGGAGTCACTGTGGGTACGGGAAAGGTCCTTGATGCCAATTGGGGCGGTGAGGTTTCAAACGTCACTGTCAACGGCGGTTCGCTCCGGCTTTTTGACGGTGCTCTGGCAAAAAATGCAACTCTCAATTCAGGAGAAATGTCAGCCGGCAGGGGATTCGTTGAAACTGCCACCGTCAACGGAGGCTATCTGACAGTGACCGACAGCGGCATCATCCGTAACATAACGGTCAAAGGTGGGGCTTTGATCGCTAAAGAAAAAGGGATGTCCTATAACAACACCGTCCGTAAGGCAAGCATAGAAGCCCGGGATAACGGCTGTCTGTCAAAAACGGTTCTTTCGTCGGGGGCAATTATGCGTACCTACGCCGGAGGATATGCGGCAGATACGGTCATTTCTTCAGGAGGGACCGCTTTCGCTGAAAATAAGGGAAGTATCATTACTGCAGAACTTAAGTCCAAAGGGGTCATTGCTGTTTCAAGCGGCGGATATGCTGAAAATATTATTGCCCGGAAGGGGGCTGAAGTGTATATTTCAGCCGGAGCAAAAGTTGCAGATCTGGTCTGTTCCGGGACGGAAATAAAACTGCAGATCGGCATCAACCGGGAGACCAATGTCCAGTATGTTTCCGGGGGCAAAAGCTACGACATCCGCCGGGGCGAACTGACCGGTGTCACAGCAGGGGCCAATACCTATCTTGAAGTCAGTTCAGGGGGCGTGGTCAGAAATCTGTACACCACAGGTTACGTCACCCCCTACGGACACGGTTCCGGCGGAGCTATGCAGCTCCACAGCGGCGGCAAAGCCTTTGGCGTGGAAAATCACACTTCAGGACAGATCAATGTGTTTTCCGGGGGCTACCTTTCAAAAGCCTTTACCGACAGTGAAGGGGAAATTTATTTGAAAGGGGGCAGTGCAAATAATCTTACTGCCGGCAGCAGCGGCTATATCTGGATCCATTCCGGCAGTATTGCCCGGGAGATCCTGGTCAACAGCAACGGCGGCTTGACCGTTTCCAGCGGCGGCAGTGCCCGGGATGTGCAGATTTCCGGGGGGCATACGATCGTTGAAGAATCCAATGCCCGTATTGAAAATGTTACGATCATTCAGGGAGGGATTCTGCAAGTCTGCGGAGCCAAAGCCTCGCAGGTGGTGATTTCTTCCGGTGGACTTATGCTTTTTTCGTCCGAATTCAAGATAATGGACGGCGGTTACAAACAATCTCTCAACGGACAGGGATATGATATTACCGTCGAATCAGCCGGCAGTCTGGTTGTCCAGGGAACCGGTTCAGCGACAGGAGTCGTTGTCAATTCCGGCGGCAATGTACAGGTATCATCCGGATCGGAAATCATTGATCTGACAGTCACGGGCGGTTACACAGGTGTTTTCGCCGGGGGCGTTGTCTGCAATGGAGTTTTCACCGGAGGAGAATGCGGTCTTTTTGACGGAGCCGTTCACAAAGGTACTTTACAGATCGAAAACGGAGCTGTGGTAAGTGCTTTCGAGGGGAGTACCATTGATTTCACCCTGACGGAGCGTTCCGGCAAGTCTGGATTCCTCATCAACGATCTTTCGCTGGTAAGGGGAACGCCTGATTATACAATTACGGTCAAATCCTCTCAGAGTTACGGAACATATAAACTGGCAGGCGGAGCGGACAACTTCAACGGTACGATCACTGTCAACTGCGGTTCTGCAAGGTATGGAACTCTCACTGTCGGCAAAGATCTGATTTACGGAAGGACCGTTTATTCTCTGGACAAGGTGGACGGACATTTGTTCCTGACGATCGGCGGCACTGCTGACAAGGCTCCTGTTGCCATTGCGGGGAGAGCAGTTCCCACAAGTGAAGATGTGACAGTAAAAGTCAATTACAGTTCCGGTTCCATTCTCAAGCAGTACAAGATCGGGCAAGAAGGAGCCTGGCAGGATTATAAAGGAGAATTTTCCGTTTCGGAAAACGGCACACTCTTTTTCCGTTCACAGGATGCTTCAGGCAGAGAATACAAAAGCGAACTTGTTATTTCTGACATTGACCGGAGTGCTCCCGGGGTACCCTCATCTCTTAGTGCTGCGGTGACTGATTATTACAATGCTGAACTTGACTGGGCGGATGCTGTGGACAATATGGCGGACAATATCCGGGGATACTATGTGCGTTACGGAAGTTCAGAAAATCTGACAGGGACGGGGGAATTTGTTTCTGCGAGCCAGTTTGACCTGCATTCGCTTACAGACGGCACCTGGTACTACCAGGTCAGAAGCGTGGATAAAGCGGACAATCTTTCCCAGTGGTCGGAAGTGTACTCTTTTGAAATCGAATCTCCTCTGACAGTGCAGATGAACAGCAGCAAAGAAGGTGTGAGCTGGAGTATAATTCCGGAGGCTTCCGGTTATACGGTTCACGTTTCTCAAGACGGTTTTGACCACGCGGTGTCCTTTGAAACGACGGAGACAGGAATTGACTTTTTTGCTTTGCCGTCGGGGAGTTATCAATGGCAGCTCAGCGAAATTGGCAGCGGAAAACTCAGTGTGGTTGAAAATATTTCTGCCGGAGAAAGTGTTGAACAGCCGGAAAAGATTCTGTCCAACGGGAACGGCATACTGGATGTTTTCTTTGCCGATATCAGCGGCAGGTGGGATCCCTTTTGTGCAGCACTGCACGTTGGCAATTTCAACGATTGGGAAGGTACCGGAGAATTGGTTTGCCTGGCAGGCAGAAACAAAATCAGTACTCTTTTTGCCGGTTCTGAAGATGCCAATATTCTGGTTTTGACCGATGATGCCAACGGTGATGCGTTGTTTTTTGATGATATGACGAGCCGGGAATCTGCTGATCAGCTGGCCCGGCTGGAACAAATAGATGAGATCCGTGCCGGAGCCGGAAATGACATTGTGGATATGACCAGCAGCCGTTTTGCCTATTGGGGCGGCGGAGTCACGATTTACGGTGGTGAAGGCGATGACATTATCTGGGCGAACAACAGCGGCAACATACTCTTTGGAGATGTCGGGAATGACCGCATTATCGGCGGAGTGGGAAGTGATTGTATCATTGGCGGCAGCGGCAATGACGCCTTGCACGGCGGCGGTGGAGAAGATCTCTTTTGTTTTGGCGGCGACTGGGGCAAGGACACGATCGAACAGCTTTCCGGGGGCAAAGTGACCTTATGGTTTGAAAGCGGTTCACTTGCCAACTGGGATGAAGAAAACCGGATTTACACTGACGGAAAAAATCAAGTTACAGTCACTATTTCCTGTGACATTGAGTTAAAATTCGGGGGAGAGGCCTCTGATTTACCTGCGGGAGCCTTTTCCGGCTCTGCCGGCGGAAAGATTTTCGAAGATAAACTTGCATAAAAAGTTCAAAGGAGTTTGTTAAAAGCCCAGTTTCCGGAGTTTGAGGGTGTTATCAAATTCTGCGTTTTCTTTATTCAGAGTGTGGAACAGAGTTGCAAAGTTTTACAAAATCGAAAAAAAAGTATAAAAAATTGCAAAAAAAGCGAAACAGTGCTTGACAAATGCAAAAAACGGATGTATATTATACACATCATCACGGGGCAATAGCTCAGTTGGCTAGAGCATCACACTGGCAGTGTGAGGGTCGAGAGTTCGAGTCTCTTTTGCTCCACCAGACTTCCAAAAGCCGTCAGATTTTCTGACGGCTTTTTTTACGTCTGGGCAAGCCATCCCGCGAACAGCAGGTGGATTGACAAGGCGTAAAGCGGATGCGAAGCAACCGCAGGAAGTCTGTCACGCCGGAATGAAATGAAGGCGG
>JAZUPO010000182.1:0-6312 GCA_045605205.1 Victivallaceae bacterium | reverse complement strand
AAGAGGCTTGACCACCTTGACTACCGGACGGGGAGCGGGCTTGACCACTCTCACTTCCTGACGGGGAGCAGGCTTGACCACCTTGACTACCGGACGGGGAGCGGGCTTGACCACTCTCACTTCCTGACGGGGAGCGGGCTTGACCACTCTCACTTCCTGACGGGGAGCGGGCTTGACCACTCTCACTTCCTGACGGTGGGCAGGAGCACCGGGACGTCCGCCGGGAGCGGCAAAAAGAGCAGCACTCAAAAGAGCAGTGCCGCATACAGCAATTGTCTTTTTCATTTTACATTCTCCTTAACTGTTGAAAGTCTATTTTGACCTCCGGGATAAATGTAGCACAAAAAAAACATTTTTTCAAGAGCAGAAACAATTTTTTCTGTAAACTTTTTTTCAAATCCCCCTGTTGGTACGGAGGCAGCGATGAGCAATTTCTGGACAAAGAGTATCTGCACTCCTATCTTCAGGACCTGGCAGAGTTTGCTTCCTCTCCTCAGTACCGGGAAAAGCCGCTTATCATCAGTGAGATCGGGACCGAGGGAGTTCCCGGAGACCACTCCGGAATGCGTTGGAGCGAAGAATATCAGTCGGATCTTCTGTGTGAAGCCTTGCATCACGGTCTGAGTTCAGAACGGTACAGCGGAACTTTTCTCCGGCAATTCTGCGACACCCGCACCTGTATTTCCAACAGCTGTCAAATGCGGACAGGAGGTTTCAACCACAAAGGGATCGTTGACGGCAGGTGCAACAAAAAACTGGCTTTCAACGCAACCGGCAGCACGATCAGGGAATGTATCATCCGGTAAAAACCGGCGTTGTTGCAAAAACTGTTATATCAATCACAAATATTGGAAATGTCAGCTCAGTACGCTTACTGAGTTCTGCACGAGCTCACTGATTAATTGTAAAATGTTTATTTTCTTCTTGCTTTAGCAAGGCAGAAGTGATATATTAAGAAAAATAACTCAAACAAACCTCAAAGGTGATACTTATGACTGAATTGCGTTTTGAAGAAAAAGTCATTCCCAGTGTGGATCTTTCAGGAGAATCCCCCCTGCCTGCGATGCGGAATGCTCTCAGTTTCAATCTGGACTATGAAACAGGGGACGAAGCCGGACTCTTTATCGGTTACGGCTTGCGTACCAATGCTCTGCCTTCCAAACTTCAAGATCGTTACAATACAGAGATCCGGCCTCAGGTGTGGAAAACCGCCGTTCTTGAAAATGAATACCTCAAAGCAACCTTTATCCCCGATCTCGGGGGACGCTTGTGGTCCTTGTACGATAAAGAAAAGAAACGGGATCTTCTCACAGAAAACCCTGTTGTCAAACCCGGAAATCTTGCCATTTGCAATGCCTGGTGTTCAGGCGGTGTAGAGTGGAACATCGGCACCCGCGGTCATCACGTGCGCACCTGCCGTTCAATGTTTGTGGCACGGGCAAGATCTTACAAAGGTTCCCCCGTTCTGCGTATGTATGAATTCAGCCGGGAAAACGGCGTGGCTTATCAAATGGAGTTCTTTCTTCCTGAAGGATCCAAGTTCCTCTTTTTGCGTACCCGGATCCACAATCATCACAGCAAAGTGATCCCGATGTACTGGTGGTCAAATATTGCTGTGGATGAAGGTGACGATCTGCGGGTCGTTACTCCCGCCACCCACTCTTTCGCCAATACCTACATCAGTAACTTTGAGCACATTCTGCGTCGCGTGGAACTTCCCACTCCTGACGGTTACGATTGCACATACCCCAAAAATTATCCCGTCTGCAAGGACCATTTCTTTCAGATCACCGACCGTGAACGGAAATTTGAAGCCGCCCTCTACGGCGACGGCTGGGGGCTTTGCCAGTGCTCCACCGACCGTTTGAAAGGACGGAAACTCTTTGTCTGGGGACGCTCCTCAGGAGGATTGAACTGGCAGAAACGGCTGACCTCCGCCGAAGGACGCCCCTATGTGGAAATCCAGGCCGGTCTTGCCAATACTCAGCTGGAATGTATGCCGATGCCCCCCAGAACCGCTTGGGAATGGGTGGAAGCCTACGGGGCCTTGCAGACTGATCCTGACAAGATCCACGGCTCCTGGGAAGAGGCTAAAGCCGAGACCGCTGCCCGCCTTGAAGAGGCTCTGCCCCGGCAGATGTTGGAAGATATGCTCGCTGAAACAAAAACGGCCTTTGCCCTCCAGGAAGCAGAAGAGATCATTTCCCGCGGTTCAGGCTGGGGTGCCGTGGAAAAGGCACGCTGCGGCAAGGGCAGCTCCTTTGCTCCTCAGCTTGACTTTGACTCAGATGATCCTGAAGTTGCCATCTGGCAGGAGCTCCTTGCAAAAGGGGAAATGCCTCAGTGGGATATGGTGACGCCGCCCCCTTCATTTATGGTTCAGGATGAATTTTACGAACTCCTTGAAAAGGCTCCTCAAAGCCCTCTGAGAGATTTTCAGCTGGGCCTTTGCTGCTATTTTCGCAAGGAGTATGATAAAGCTGAAGAACTTTTCCTGCGTTCAGGGGATATTGAAACAAGTGCGATCCTTGCCTACGCTGTCGCCAACACCCGGCGGTGCAAACAGGATTTTGCAGGCTGCGTCAAGGCGTTTCAGGCTGGAATGAAGAGCGGCGACGCCACATTGGTCCGTGAGGGATTGCAGGCAATGTGCGAAGGAAAGTATTTCAAAGAGGTCCTTGAGTGTTACGAAACGCTCCCGGCAGATCTTCAATCTATCGCTATGAACAAGATCTTCCTTATTACAGCTCTCCTCAATCTGGGCCGCCCTGAAGAGGCTGAAGCGATCCTTATGGAAAACGGCGGACTTGAAGTCCCCCAGCTCCGGGAAGGGGAAGGATCTCTTTCAAATTTGTACACAGCCATCCAGTGTGCAAAAGCAGAGAAAAAAGGTATCAAACTTGATCCTGAAAGTGTTGAAGTCCCCAATAAACTGGATTTCCGTATGGATCACATCTCCGAACTCGGAAAATTCGGTCCCCGTTACGGAAAATAAGAGCAAAAATCAAAGTGCCCCCAAAAGCCGTGTCCGGCTTTGGGGGGCACTTTATTTTCAGCCCTGTTCCTGATAAAGGTCAGTAAAAACTTTCCGGAAAAAGAATAGTTTTCTTACCTACCCATATTGGAAACAGAGCGTTATTTTTTAACGGTCACTGTTTTTCAGCGATCTTGAGCACGCCCCGCAAGGTAAAATCCACAGGAGCAGCCAACAATCCAAGAGCAAGAGCAAAAAACTCCGCATCCCCTCCGGTGACGATCTTGTTGAATTTGCCGTAACACACTTCACAGGCTGCGATCAGTTCTCTTGCCGCTCCGGCAGCTCCCCGGTCGATACCGAAACGCAGGGCTTCCACAGTATTGGGCCCGGGGAAAGAGGGCAGACGGCTTGACAGAGGAATTTCAGGCAGTTGAGCTGTATTGACGTGCAACGCCTGTCGCAACATCTTGCGTCCGGGAGCAATAGCCCCCCCCAGAAAACGCAAATTCTCATCTATCAATTCTATGGTCACGGCACTGCCGCAATCAAGGACCAACGCAGGCACCCCGTAATCCAAGGCCGCGACGGCATTGGCAAGGCGGTCAGCTCCGATAGTAGAGCTGTCAACTGCAGAAAAATCCAATATTTTCCCGGCACAGGCGGCATTGATAAAATTGACCTTTTCAAGTCTTGCCGCTGCTGCGGGAACAACTGAGGCTCCCCAAATCCCTTCCGGATCTGCGGGAACATCTGCTTGAGTCAATTCCGCAGTGCGTAAAGTCCTGAGAATTGTTATTTTTTCTCCCTCGGCCCGGGCAATGCGGCTGTGGGTATTACCGATATCAAGAAGAATCATTTTTTACTTTCCGGAAGAAGAGATCCCCCAAACCGACTCTTTACGCTTTTGGCGTTTTTTTTCGTTCTCATAATAGATCCGGTCAATTTCTCTGCGGGTGGAAATATCATCCGGATCCAGTGAATTTTTCAAAGCCCTCTTTTCCGCATCAGACAAATTGGAATTTTTTGACCAATCCTCCCCTTGGGCCCGATCCCTGAAGATCAAAGCATCCAAAGGATCTCTGTTGTAGCGGCGGCTTTGGTACTCGCTCGTTTTCTTCTTTTTTTTCGCAGATTTCTTCTGCGAACTCTTGCCGGAAGGAGGAGTGGAAAAAAGTTCCCGGAATTCGGCACAGCCACCTCCCAGGAACACACTTACGGCAAGAGCCGCCCAAAAGGATACTTTGAAAATTTGCATTTTCAACGCCGTTTGAGCCACGCTTCGATAAACATATCCAAATCGCCGTCCAGGACACCTGCAGTATCGCTGGTCTGAACTTCAGTCCGCAGATCCTTGACCATCTGGTAGGGCTGAAGCACATAGCTGCGGATCTGACTGCCCCAGCCGTTGTCTTCCCGTTCATCCCGTTTGGCATCCGCTTCGGCCCGGCGTGCGGCTTCTTCTCTTTCATAGAGTTTGGCTTTCAGCATCTTCATAGCGGTTGCCCGGTTTTTGTGCTGAGAACGTTCGTTCTGGCAGTTGACCACGATTCCGGTGGGGATGTGGGTAATACGGACAGCGGAGTCTGTGGTATTGACGTGCTGACCGCCGGCACCGCTGGAACGGTAGGTATCAACCCGCAAATCGCTTTCGTTGATCTCAATGTCGATATCGTCATCGATTTCGGGGAAAATTTCAACAGAGCAAAAACTGGTATGCCGTCTGGCATTGCTGTCAAAAGGAGAAATACGCACCAGACGGTGGACGCCGTTTTCTCCTTTGCAGTATCCATAGGCAAATTCACCGGTAACGTGAAGCGTCACACTCTTGACACCGGCTTCATCACCGGGCTGGAAGTCGATGACTTCATCTTTCCAGTTCCGCCGTTCAATAAAGCGGCGGAACATACGCAGCAGCATTGAGCACCAGTCGCAGGATTCAGTACCACCCGCTCCGGCGTGGATCGTGAGATACATATTTTTACGGTCGAATTTTCCGGAAAGGAAACTCAATATTTCATATTTGTCGAGTTCCTTGCCGATTCTCAGGGCATCGCTTTCAGCATCAGGCAGGAACTCAGGTTCTTCAGCTGCCATTTCGATGGCTTCATTGAGTCCGGCGATGGATTGTTCCAGCTGGATAAAGGGATCAAGAACAGCACGGGTGGATGAAAATTTCCCCACAGTTTCCTGAGCAGCTTCTTTATTGTCCCAGAAATCAGGAGCAGCCATCTTATCTTCCAGCATCTTGAATTCTGCTTTAAGCTCCTCAATCCCCAGAAATTCGTGCAAATGGGCGATACGTCCCGACATATCTGTGCCTAAATGGCGTAATTCTTCAATTGTCATCATTTCTTCAGTCCTTCCAAAAGCCACATATCGTCGATAATGCGTTGAATTTCTCCGAGACAACTGCCGCAGGCCCCGCCTGCTTTGCAATAGTTGGTCACTTCAGAAGCCTGACGCAGACGGTTTTCTTTAGCGACCTTGAGAATTTTCACATCGGTAACGCCGAAACATTTGCATACAAGTTTTCCTTCGTGTTCGTGATCGGCGGCAAAGGGATTGGGTTCTCCGCGGTAAGCAGCGATAGCAGCCTGCAGAGCTTCCATTCCCATAACCGAGCAGTGCATCTTGGCTTCGGGGAGACCGCCCAGAACCTTGGCGATATCCTGGTTGGTCACTTTTTCAGCCTCTTCCAGGCTCATTCCCTTGACGATCTCTGTCAGTGCTGAGCTGGATGCAATGGCACTGGCACAGCCGAATGTCCGGAATTTGACTTCTGAAATCTTGCCGCTTTCGTCCAATTTAAAGGTCAGTTTCAAAGCATCGCCGCAAGCGGCATTGCCGACTTCACCGATGCCGTCAGGATTTTCTACTTCTCCCACGTTGCGGGGATTCATAAAGTGATCCATAACCTCTTTTGAATAGTTCCACATAGTTTCACCTCTTCTTCAACTTCTGTCTTACTCAGTCAGGGCAGCCATTGCTTTGGCGACTTCATCAACGATCTTTCCGGCGATCTCATTGAGCTTGACCCTGACACTGTCGCGGCAATTTCTGAAGCGGAATTCCACCTCGCCGTCGGCAAGAGTCTTGGGAGAGATCACCACACGCAGCGGGATTCCCAGCAAGTCGGCATCGTTGAACATAAATCCTGGCTTTTCACCGCGGTCATCATAGAGGACATCAACACCTTTGGCACGCAAATCATTGTAAAGTTTTTCAGCTTCCACGCCCACCTGTCCGTCACCGCGGTTGGGATCAATGGCACAAATCTGAGCCTGCCAGGGCGCGATGGACATAGGCCAGATGGGACCGTATTCATCGCGGGAATA
>JAZUPO010000181.1:0-38282 GCA_045605205.1 Victivallaceae bacterium | reverse complement strand
TGCGCCGTCCTGGCCGAAAGAGTTGGGGGCTTGGGGGAAGAGAAACGCTTGCCGTGTCTCTTACCCCAACTCCCCGGGGCTGAAATAATCAAACACAGCCTTAAGTATGGTCGGGTAAAATTACCATAACCCTTAAAAATTATCGTCCCCCCTGCGATCTCCCCCGCAGACAGGTGTTTGCGGTTTCTCGCACCTGGTTGCAGGTGCGAGTTATGACGAAAACGACGTTTGTCTTGGTTTGCAGGTCAGAAAAGATCTCCGCCGGAGGCGATTTTCCGGAGAATGGGCTTTTCGATTTGCACTTTTACATCCTTGAATTGAGGACGTTTGGCCACAGTGAAAATCAGCTGGATGTATTTTGCTCCCGGATACCAGGAGTCAGCTTTCTTTGAAAATGAATAATTTTTCCACGAACTTCCCGGCCAACAGGCAAATTCATATTCACTCTCTTTTTTGTCGCTCCAAACGTGAAGCCGCAGCGGTGTCCCGGCATTCCAGTTGCGGTTCAAAGGCTGCCGCAATTCTGCAAGGAATGAGCCATCTTCTTTGGGGGTGATCTTGATGACTTGATTCCGGTTGGTGCTGACACTGAAATTGGGCAGATCGGAGTGATCCGGTTTTGTTCCGAGAACAGCTACAAAGGTTTTGCCTTTTTGCAATTCCCAGGCCTTGTTTTTGATATGGAGCTCCTTTTTCCCTTTGTATGCAGGGGACAACAGCACCGTATCAGAACCGGGAACCGGGTTGACATTGATGGAATAGATCCGCCGTCCGTTGGCAGCAAACTGCCGGATACCCGCCTGGATACGGCAGAATTCTCCGGATTTTGCCTGTACTCTGGCCTTGAAAAGCACCGTAATCATTTCCTCCTTATTGAGAAGGGCTTTTTCGCCCCAGGAATATCTGACCGGGGCGTTTTGCACAACAGCGGTAAACACATTCTTTTCCTGAGGCAGCTTTTCCAATTGCAGTTCAGAAGCAAAACATCCTGCAGTCAGTAAAAAAAGACAGAGAATCTTTTTCATTTGTCACTCCATAATAAAAGTCATAAATTTGGAAACATTTTCCCCGCCTGCAACTCCGTTTCCGTGGACATACCAATAGGTCGGACGCTGTCTTTCAGGCTTGTCGTTATTGAAAATCACCACTCCCGCCGAAAACCCTTTTCCTTTGCCGGGAGTGATCCCGGTTTCGCTCCACGGAATGGCAAGTTCGTAGACCGTGTGCCCATTTTTCCGGGTGACGTTCCGCAAATAATTTTTCTCTCCCCGGCGGAAACCGTATTCAAAAAGACGGGGGGTATTGCCGCAGAGGGCCAGACAGAAGTTGCGTTCCTTGCTGCTGAAACGGTTACCGGAAAAATTCGGCATCAGCAGAGCATTGACCGTGTCAAAACGGGGAGAAAGGGCGATCTGTAATGAATCTTCCATCCAGATGTCCGCATTATTCCTGCGTTGCAGATGTACTGCATCGGGCACATCGGCTCCGATGTAGAAGCACCGGGCATCCCAGGCGTAATAGAGTTTGACCGGCTGATCGGTTCCGTCCATCTTGAAATAACGGGCTTCTGCCATACGGGCCGTTTCAGGGTAAACGTGCTTTTGCGGGATCAACAGAATTTTGCTTGCATCTTTGAACCAGCTTCCACCGTCAAAAACAACTTTTTTCGCAAGTTTTCTGACTTTGACAGCTTCACACTCCACAGGAAATTTGATCTTGCTGCCATCCAGTTTCAAGAGGGCACTTGTGATATCTTTTGAACATTTCACAGAAATAAAGTTGATTCCTTTTTTCAAAGTAACAGGAATGTTTTTTCCGGAAAGAAGCACGGCAGCTTTTTTGACGGTCGTCTGCGGATTATTGATTTGCAGCTGTATGGTGTCACTGCTGATACGTCTGCCAAAGCACCTGATTGGGGCCTTTGAAGTGAATGTACCGCTGAGCAGTATTTTTTCAACCTCTTTGCGTGAGGCGTTCAGACGCAGATATTGAGGCGTTTCAGTCAGCGTGAGCCGGAGTTTTCCGGAAACCTTTTTCTGATTTCCCCATCCGTCATTCAAGAGACCTTCCCCCGGCAGCTGCAGCAGGGCCTCTGCATCGTATCCGCTGGCCTGCCGGGTGCTCCACAAGGCAAGAAGCTGCTTCTTGCCGGGAGCATCAAAGAGTGCAGCATTGATCTCGTTCAAAAATTGGAACTGTCTGCCGTTTTTCACAAAAGCAAGTTCTCTTGCCGCAATGGAAACCGCCGCTGCTGCCGGTCGGGGGATCCAAATGTAATCGGCAGAACGTTTTTCATCCATTACCCCTTTCCATATACCGTAGTCGGCATAGTCCTTTGCCGGATCCAGGCGGTTGAGACGTTCACGGTCGATCAGGCTTGCAAGGGGAGTGTAAAGGGAATAGTAGGGACAGACATTGGTCGCCCGGGCGATAATCAGACTGCGGACTGTGTAATCTGCTTGCTGACGGCTGCTGGGGGTGAGCAGATTGCCCCGGTAAAAAGTTCCATATCCCCGTTCCAGATTGAAAACCAGTCCCGGCACATTGAGAGATTCGGCAAAGGAAGCCGCATCAAGGTAAGCCTTGCGGAAATCTCCATTGTGTTCCGGGGGGATCAATCTGCCCCGCAGGGCATTCCCGGCGTTGACATACATATCTATTCCATAATAATCAAAAAGATTTTCAAGATCTTTCATAATCAATTTTGAATAAAGGAATTTGGGGTTGTTCAGCCGCCAGTCAAAGCCCATAGAAGGCATAATCACGATTTTTGTGTCAGGATCAATTTTCTTTAAGGCGGAGGCCATATTTTTGCAGAAAAGCTGATATTGGGTCAGCTGGGCAAGGGATGTACCGCTGACAGGAGCCGGAGCCATAGCACCGGCATCCACTTCTTCCACCAATGTCCACAAGCGGATACGGTTCCGGTATTTTTTTGCCAGGATTTCCCCGAAACTTGCCGCATTTTTCAGATGTTGATCGGTTGCGGGAAAAAGATTGGCCGCTGCCCGCTTTTTGTGTTCAGGAAAGTGGGTGGGATAAAAGTAGATCTGGCCGATGACTTTGAAGCCGTTGTTCAAGGCTTTGTCAACAGGGGAGGCAATTTCAAAATAGTTCAAATATCCTTCTCTTGAACGGGGCATATTGTAGGGCTTGTCGTAGATCCAGCGGTACTGGGTCAAATAGGCGTGAGGGAATACCCGCAGTTCCAGTGTGCCGAATCCGGAACGGGTCAAACCGGACAGAACCTTGCTCCAGTGGCAGTGGTTCATACCGAAATAGGGATCCCGTCTTCCTTTGATTTCCGGCACAAGGGCAAAGGCACTCTGACGGCGGATTGTTTCTTTGCCGTTTGAAAAAATAACTGCATCCGTCAGATAGTAGCCGAATTTTTCCGGTGCTTTGAAACGGAATGTGTGTGCTTTTGAAGTGCGGGGGGGCAGGGTGAACTCTTTTTGGTATTCTTCTGTTATTTTCCCCTCAAGGGAAGTGACACGGACTTTGGCAGTCAGGGAAAGTGTTTTTCCCGTGGGGTTGTTGATATGCAGAATATGTGCCGGAGTTTCTCCGGGGATAAAGAGACCGCAATATTCTTTGGGTACCGGATAAAAGGCGGTGATCTCCCCTTGGAAAACAGCTTTTTTGTCGCCGGGAGCCCCCGATAAAGAAAGGCAAACAATTCCCGCAAGCAGGAGGATAATACAGCTTTTCAAATAGATCATTTTTTCTTTTTCTCCTGTTGAAAATCAATAAAGCAGGCGGAAATTCCAGGGGGGATCACCCGCCCAGCGTTTGCTGTTGTTGCTGACTTCCGCCCAGGGAAGGCTGCTGACGTGACCGTCCAGCATCAGACAGGCAACCATTGCACTGCCGTGAAGCAGGGAGGAAGTCGTGTAGTCTGCCCGGTTGTGCTTGGTGCCGCTTTTACAGGCGGCGGTGATCTGTTCAGTTGTTTTTCCTTCACGCGTATTCCAGCCCACATAATCATTGCACTGCATATAGAGTGTCCGTGAAGCTCCGCGGACCCGGGTGCGTTTCAGAGGCCAACCGGCGTAGGAAAAAGAAGCCCGTTCCGCAACTCCGCTTGAAGGTGTCGGCTCCTTGAAATAAAGGTTCAAACCGATGCCGACCCGCATCTCGCCGGGAGAATAACACTGGGACAAATGGGGATCATTGGGACACCAGAAAGGACTTGTCCGCCACCAGCGGGCGTGCTGCACACCTGTCATACGTCCTGAATCTTCACGCTGGATCTCTGAGTCAGGCAGCATCGCTGAAGCCACTTGCATCGTCCATTGCTGCTTTTGTCCGTTGCTGCAATTCATATCTCCCAGCAGAAAGTCGTTGAAGTTGTCAGAATAGGACGCCGCAGCAAAGCCGAGAGTGCGTTCATTGTTGATACACCCGGCACTTCTTGCCCGGACACGGGCTTGCTGCAAAGCAGGCAGCAGCATAGAAGCCAGAATAGCAATAATGGCAATGACCACAAGAAGTTCTATCAAGGTGAAAGGAGCCGGGGAAGGAAGGGAACCCTTTTTGAAGAAAGGTTCTCCCTTCCTTCCCCGGGCCCCATCCATCCTTGGCAAAAACTTTTGGTGGATTGCCGTTTTTGCATTTGCAAAACCGACAATCCCGCAGTCAGCAGAATTGCAATGGCAAATATTAAGGCAAGAGGCAATTTTTCGCAAAACATTAATACATATTTGATAAGTTTTGCTTACAAGAAGTTCTATCAGGGTGAAGCCCTGCTTCACCTGCCTGCAGGCAGGTGAAAAAATGTTTTTAATCGACAAATATTTCATAATTCTTTCGTTTAAGTATTTTTACCATTTGACAGGAGCATAGAGCCAGTCGCCCCAGTCCCAGGAAGCCCCCATTTTAGGATAGTTTCCCATAGACTTGACACCCCCGTCCAGTGTAGCATAGTTCCATTTTCCGCTGTGCCGCTGTCCCATCTGATACCAGCGGGCCCGCATTTCGCTTTGACAGGCGACAGTGGTGCAGAGGCGGCTGCACCACTTGTCTCCGATGGAAAAAGTGATCGAAGGCCGCTCCACTCTGGAAAGTTTCCGGGCGACCAGGTTTGCCTCTGAAGAAGCGGTGGACAGATACTGTTGACTCATATACCGGTTCATACCGTAATGAGTCCCTTTCCAGGTATTGAAATACTCCTGGACAGTACAAATCTGTTCTTCTGTTTCAGAAGGACAGGCCCAGATACCGCTGATTTTGACCCAGCTTTTGATCTTGGGGCCCTGCACCAGCTTCAGTGCGTGAAACACATTCTGCCAGTAACTGACCTTGGATTCCTTGCTTTTAGAAGGAACGGAACCGTCCTCATCCACATTGTAGTTGTGGGGCTTCGGCAGCACATCTTTGTAGTGGTCGGCATAGAGCAGCACCGCTGTTCCAAAGGTTTTCAGATGGGAGTAGCATTTGGTGCTTTTGCCCCGTTCCCGGGCCTGATTCAAAGCTGGCAGCAGCATTGCCGCCAATATGGCGATAATGGCGATCACGACAAGAAGTTCAATTAAGGTGAAGCTCTGCTTCACCTGCCTTAAGGCAGGTGAAAAAGAAACTCTCTTGGCCTTTTTCATAATCCTCATATCTCCCTCCGGATTTATTTTGCGATCAGTTTGATATCCTTCAGTTCAACTTTTTCGCCGTTTTTCATATAACGTCCCACGATATAGAGGCAGAGTTCCTTGGCATCGGGACGGGTGGTAAAGGTCGTTTTGTATTCCTTCCAATCTTTGGAAACATCCCATTTTTTCAGAACGACACCGTGATAGCTGCCGGTTTTGCCATAGGCCTGACGGACAGCGACCTGCAAGGCACCGTCGAGCTTTTCAGTGCGGTATTTGAAAGAAAGTTCAAACTTCTTCTTCTGAATGGCAGCTCCTTTGGCAGCGACAAGGGCCTGAGCTTTCTGATAACCGTTGTACTTTTTGTCAGGATTGGCAGTAATGGTGATGATACCGTTGGCAGCGGTGATTTTAGCGTGGACAGGATTGTACCATCCTTTGAATTTCTGAGAGCCGTCGGCATCGGGGATCAGATTGACTTCAGCAGCAAAGCAGGAAATGGTGCAAAGTGCCAGCAGTGAGAGGATTTTTTTCATTTTACAGACCTTTCTTGTTATGTTTTACGGAGTTGTTACTCATTATTTTTTATCACGGCAGACCAGCATAACCGGTCTCCAGAGACCGCCCAAACCGCCGTTGTCTTCCACACGGACAAAAAGTCTCTGACTGCCGCCGTTCCAGTTGATCGCCTGATCGATACGGATGGTAAAGGGCTTTTTCCAGTCATCGCCCCCTTTGTAGATCTGAGTACCGCAAAGTTTACCGTTCAAATAAACCCAGGCAGATTCATCCACAGCCCCGAAAACCAGAGCGATCTCTTTGCCTTTCCAGGCCGCAGGAACACTCAAAGGCAGGGCATACCAAGCGGCACCGTCGTATGTTTTGAGGGCTTCACGGACCTTGGGATCGAGAGTCTTATTGTTGTGCTGCTGTTCCCAGGGGGCATCAAGACGCAGAGAGTGCCACTTGTAGACTTGTTTGAAAGGCTGTTTCCAGACTTCGCCTTTGGTCAGTTCATTTTTGGGGTCGGGAGAGAATTTCCACATCAGCCGCAGCTGGTGTCCGGCATCGTAAGCCCCCAGCAAAGTAGCCTGTTTAACGGCGGTGATATCGCCGAATTCCCCTTCGATCTGATAGAGGTTATAGAAACTCATATTGAGCTGATCCCAGTGTTTGATGCGGAACTGGAGCAATTCTTTGCCTTTGACCAGCTTTTCTGCTGAAGGAGCCGCAACGGCCCGCAGGGTCAACCGGCAGTGTGCATTGGCAAGAAGCATTTTGCCCAGACGATCCTTTTGAAGCTGGGTCAACTTTCTTTTGAACCCCCGTTCAAGGATCTTGTCGGTAATATCGAAATCCTTTTCAAAGTAGTATTTTCCAAGATCCCACATCAACCCTCTGCGGAAATTGCCGTAACGGCCCTTTTCGATGATCGCCGCTCTGTTTTTGAGCAGACGGTTTTCAAAAACATCTTTGCGCCAGTAGTTGTAGTAGGCTTTGACATCGGGGGCGGCTTCACCGAAAGCAGAACAGTATTCATTGAAATGTTCTTCAAAACTCCGTTCCGGATAGACGTGAGCACGGGCAAGAATGTAATCAGACAAACCGGCTGTTTCCCAGAAACGGTGAATAGAGTCGTAGTCAGTACCGATGATGCCGTTTTTGTATCCCACCTGAAAGTGGTCAAAAAGACGCTTTTCGATCCCCATAGGCAGCCCGGTGTTGATGTGCTGGTCGTTGGGACGCTGGAACATCATCGTAGCTCCCATACGCCGCCAGGCTTCATACTGTTCCTGGACCTTTTCAATGGCCATCATACTGGGGACAAAGCCGATGATGATATTGGGTTCCACACGGAATTTCTGCGGAGGATAACGGTAAACGCTGTAAGCGTAAAAGGTGATCTTGACATTGGGGTCGATCTTGCGGGCCTCCCGGGCAACAGCGTTGGCAAAGTAGATGTAGCGGTCGGTAAGATTTCTGTCCCAGTCAGGAGCTCCGGCAGGAGCGATATCCAGTTTGCGGCAGTTCTCGCATTGACAGTAATCTCCGGAGTCATTTTCGCAGACATTGATGTAGTTGGGCCGGGGCTTTTTGACTTTCCAGAGATCGACGATCTTTTTCACAAGTGCGGGATTGGAAACGCACATCTTGATCCGTGCGGGATCTTTGCGGGGCTTTCTGCCCCCCTTGATCAAGGCGAAATACTCAGGATTGCTCTTGCCGTATTGTTTCCACCACCGGGTGAAGGCGTGGCCGTAACCATAGGTGATACTGCGGCCCTGACGCATTTTTTTCAGCCACAGACTGGTTTCATAGTCTTTCTGTTTGTAATCTTTGGCGAACTTTTCCTGATAGGCTTTGGGCATATTGACAAGATTTTTCCTGGCACCGGTACGGAAACTTCCGTAGTCAAAACGCATAGCCCGCTGAACAAGACGGCCGGGATCCCAGCTGAATTTGCCCTCTTTGAGGTTCAGAACGTGAGACTTCACATAGGCGGTGTCCATATCACCGGGAGCAAGGAACAAAAATCCCAGCTGATGTTCCAGAAAGGCATAGACTGCCGTCAGATCCCCGGTTTTGCTCCGGGCGTTGAGGATATTTTTCAGGACGATCTTTTTGCTGTACACATTGGAATCACCGTAAAGCCGGGTCTGTTTCGGAGTAACTTCCCAGACAGCTTCTTCGGGTTTCAACTTCGCATTGGCAGGCTTTTCAAAGAGAAAAGTGTACTTGCCGGGGGCGGCTTTGGCGACGATGGGGAGCGTTTTTCCGGTCATCATCGCCAGATGACGCTGAAGTTCTTTGGCGGCAAACTGCACAATGCCGTAAGAATCTTTGGGCACAACGATCTGAGCCCGGGCGGGATCGACTTTGAAGGCACCAAGTGTCAGAGAAAAACAAATGACAACAGCAGATAAAACTAACTTTTTCATATTTTCATCCTCATTCGGCGGTGAGCACCACAGGCCGCCAGATGCCTCCCTGTCCACCGACATCCCGGACTTTAACAATGACGGACTGGGTCTTTTTGCTCCAGTCGATATTCTGGTCGATACGGATCTCAAAGGCCCGTTTCCAGTCATCGGCGTCTTTATAGAGTCTTTCGCCGCAGAATTTGCCGTTGAGGTAGACCCAGGCGGATTCATCCACACCGGCAAAGAGCAGATAGATCTTTTTGCCCTTCCAGTTGGCGGGGATGTTGATTCCCAGACTGTACCAGCCGATACCGTCATATGTTTTTATGAATTTCTGCATTGCGGGATGAGCAAATCTGCCGGGCTGTTCCCAACCGGCATCGGTCACGACTTTTTCCCAACAGGAAACAGCTTCATCCCAGGTGGTTTTGTGCCAATTGTTTTTAGTTCCCTCATCTTTGGGATCGGGAGTAAAGAACCAGTAGAGCGGCAGGGCTTTTCCTTCAGAAAAACGTCCCATACGGGCGGCAAGTTTTCCCCCTGTCACATCGCCGAAACCGGCTTCGATGCCAAACAGTTTGTACCAGTTCATATTGATTTTATCCCAGTTCTGCTGCCGGAAAGTGTGAAGTTTCTGGGCGGCGGGCAGTTTTGCCTGACCGGTAGCGGCCATAGCACGATAGGTCAGACGGGCGTGATAATTGGCAAGTATCAGCTGTTCCAGCAGGGCTTTCTGTCTGGAATTGAGCTTTTTCGTCAAGCCCTTTTTCAGGATGCCGTCGGTGATGTTGAAGTCTTTTTCAAAGTAGTATTTAGGCAGATCCCACATCAGACCTCTGCGGAAATTGCCGTATCGTCCCCTGCGGCCGATTTCTTCACGGTTGGGGAAAAGACGTTTGATAAAGATCTCTTTACGCCAGTAATCGTAGTAGGCCTTGACTTCAGGAGCGGCCGCACCGTAGGCGGAACAGTATTCATTCAAGTGGTCGGCAAAACTCTTTTTGGGGTAAATATGGGCCCGGGCAAGAATATAATCCGCAATACCGGTGGAAGCCCAGAAGTGGTGCAGACAGTCATAATCTGTTCCCACCATACCGTTTTTGTATCCCACCTGGAAGTGTTTGAACATAATTTCTTCAAATCCCATCGGCAGCCCGGTGTTGATGTGGTGGTCGTTGGGCCGCTGGAACATTTCCTGAGCACCCCATTTACGCCATTCTTTGTACATCGCATCGGTTCTTTCCAGAGTCATCATATGGGGCACAAATCCGATAACCATACCGGGTTCGACCCGGAATTTCCGGGGCGGGAAACGGTAGACACTGTAAGCGTAAAAGCTCACTTTTACTTTGGGGTCGATCTTTTTGGCCCGTCTGAGCACTTCGTTGGCCATCCAGAGGTAACGGTCGGTCAAATCGGTGTCCCATTTGTCTCCGGGACGGATGGGAGCGTCCAGTTTGCGGCAGTTGGCACATTCACAGTAGTTGCCCCAGTCGTTTTCGCAGACGTTGATCATATGGGAACGGACTTTGGCATTTTTCCAGTTGTCAACGATCTGATTGATAAAAGCCTCATTGGAAGGACACATCTTGATGTTGGCAGGATCGCCCCAGGGGGCCCGTTTGCCCTTGTACAAAGCAAAATATTCAGGATGTTTGGCCCCGTACATTTTCCACCACCTGGTGAAAGCGTGACCGTAATAGTACCGGACACTTGCTCCCATACGCATCTGTTTCAGCCAGCGGAGCACATCCATATTGATTTTAGGCACAGAAACGGGGGCTTTCTGCCGGTAAAACTCGGGCAGATCCCGGTTGGCAAGAACCTGTTTGAGATCCATAACACTGTGACGGATTTCACGCTTGATCAGCTGGCCGGGATCCCAGGAATTTCTGCCGGTCTTGAGTTTGAGGACAGGAGAGGGGGTGTAGCTTGTTCCCAGTTCGCCGGGAGCAAGAAAAAGAAATCCCAGCTGCCGTTCAAGAAAGTCATACACAGCGGTCAGATCCCCCGTCCGGAGAACGTAACGGAAGATAAAGGAAGGATGGACACGGGGGCCGCCCCTGCCGGAGTCACCGTAAAGCACCGTCTGTTTCGGAGTAACTTCCCAGACAGCTTCCTCAGGTTTCAGTTTCACAGTGGCAGGCTTTTTAAAAATGAAAGCATACTTGCCGGGAGCCGCTTTGGCGGCGATGGGAATGGTTTTGCCGGTCATCATTTTCACATAATACTGCAGTTCCTGTGCTGCCAGCCGGGGAACGGCATCTGCTTTGGGATCCACAACGATCACAGCATTTTCCGGTTTCACGGTAAATTCTGCCGCACTCAGAAGCACAGCTCCCAGAGTCAGCACAGCAAACATCAGTTTTTTCATTTTTGCCCCTTTCGAGTTGATTTAATTTTTCGGAAAAACTTGCTTTTTATAAGAATATCACAAAAAAATCAATATTGCAAGTGAAAAATACAATTTTTTTTCATTTAAAAGGTTTTTCTCTGAAACAAACTGTTCTTTTTATCCGGGAAGGAGTGTTTTGAATTTGCATTTTTCATTTTTTACCGTTATATTATCTCTAATATAATATAAATAGCGACATTGAAAGGGATATCAGCTTTGAATATACTGCGTAAAAAACTCAACAGCGGCGTTGTCATCTTTGACGGTGCTATGGGAACGGAGCTTTACAAAAGAAACTTTTTTGTCAATAACTCCTATGAACAGCTCAATGTGATCCGTCCGGCAGTGATCTCTGATATCCACAAAGCATACCTGAGTGCCGGAGCAGAAGTCCTGACTGCCAATACGTTCAACGCCAACGCCCGGAATCTGCGCCGTTTCGGTATTGCAAATGATGCGGAAGCCATTAATCAGGCCGGAGTCGCACTTGCCCGGAACGCCGCCAACGGCAAGGCTATGGTGGCCGCTTCAGTGGGGCCCGTGGGGGAACCGGAATCAGATGCCGACACCAAAAGCCGCAGTGAAATCATTGCCGAACAGCTCTCTTTTCTCCTTGAAGCAGACTTTGTCATCTTTGAATCTATGCGTACTTTCAACGATCTTTCGGGAGTTCTTGAGGCGGTCAAACTTTACCCTGATCTGGTCTATGTGCTGAGTTTTGCCGCAAACTCTCTTCTTATGGAGGACAAAAAAGCTCTCCTTGAACTCATTGAAAAGGAGTGTGTTGCCAATCCTCCCGCTGCATTGGGCATCAACTGCGGCGGCGGTCCGGAAGCGGTTTTGCAGGAATTTGAACTCCTGAACAAGCTGACCAAACTCCCCATCATCCTGCAGCCCAATGCCGGAAACCCCAAAGATGTGGACGGACGCACCTTGTATATGGCAAGCGAAGAATATCTGAGCACCTACGCCGTCCGCTTTGCCCGTCTGGGGGCAGCCGCCGTGGGAGGCTGCTGCGGCATCGGTCCTGAACTCATCAACGCCATAAGCACCGCCGTCAAACCCCTTGCAGGAAACAAAAAAATCGAAATCACCGTCAAAGAAGAAAGTGCCGAACTCGCCGCCCCCGCCCCCTTGAGCGAAAGAGGTACTCTCGGAGCAAAACTTGCTAAAGGAGAATTCATCCGGACAGTGGAACTGACTCCCGCTCCGGGATTCGATATGACGAAACTTCTTGCCAATGCCCAAAAGTGCAAGGACAACGGTATCGACGCCATCAATCTGCCTGACGGTCCCCGGGCCAGTGCCCGGATCACCCCTTTGCTGGCAGCAAAGACCATTGAAGAAAAAATCGGCATCGCCACCATTCCTCACTGCTGCTGCCGGGACAAAAGCCTGATCGGACTTCAATCTGAACTGCTCAGTTATGCTGCTTCCGGCATCAAACAGCTTCTTTTCATCACAGGCGACCCGCCAAAACTGGGGGATTATCCTTTCAGCAGCGGCGTCTTTGACATTGACGCTATCGGCCTTGTGGCAATGCAGAACAAGATGAACCGGGGCGTGGACTGCGGCGGCAAATCCATCAACGGTCAGACCTCGACCCTCATCGGCGTGGGACTCGACCCCAACGCCATAGATCAGGAACGGGAATACCGCCGCATCTGCGAAAAAGCTGAAGCCGGAGCTGACTTCATCCAGACCCAGCCGGTCTTTGACCCTGCGGCTCTGCTGAATTTCATCAAACGTATCGAACATCTGCATTTGCCCGTCATCGCCGGAGTCTGGCCCCTGGTCAGCTTGCGGAACGCCCAGTTTATGCGTAATGAAGTCCCAGGCGTGGTCGTCCCGGACTCCATTATGCAGCGTATCGCCGTCCCTGAAACCAAAGAAGGACAGCTGGCCGTGGGCATTGAGATCGCCCGGGAAGCTCTGGCCGAGATCCGCCCCTTTATTGCCGGAGTCGAACTTTCGGCACCTTTCGGCAATGTGGACACCGCCTTGAAAGTTATGCAGTAAGGTCTTATGTGTCATCTGAAACAACAAAAATTCAAACACCAGCAGGGCAGCGTGATCTTTGAGTCTGTTCTCTCTATCTGCGTACTGCTGCTGGTCTTTTTTGCTCTTTTTCAGATCTACCGTTGGGCTATGGCGGAACTTTTCTGCCACTACTCAGTGTTTTACAGCACAAAAGCAGCTTCACTGGGATACAAACGCAATATCGGACTCCGGGCAGCCCGGGTGGCGGCCATTGCCATTTCAGGGGGCCGTTCCCGAACCGATTCCGACGAAGAAAGCTATGCCGAAAGCTATATGCGCAGCGGCGATGCTTCGGGAGTTTCCTATCCCTACTGGCATCCCCAGAGTGCCTCCGATCCCTGTCTGGTGGTGGCAAGCACCAATCTGAACCGGGACAAAATCGAATGTCTCACCCGGCTTGAAAATATGCCCCTTGTCCACGAAGTGCTGGGAAAAGTGTTCGGAATCACCCGGAATCCTTCTCCTCAGGCTGAAGCCAATGCCTATAATTTTTCAAAGCTGTACCTGAAGGAGTAAGAGAAAAATGAAACACCGTTTCCGTAAAAACTCCCAATCCGGTCAGGTGCTCATTACCGGTATCGTTATGATGTCCCTGCTGCTGCTCATCATCATTTACGCCTTTGATGTGCACAATGTGATCCGGGCAAAACTCAAGGTGGACATCGCTCAGCAAAGTGCCGCTATGACAGGGGCTTTGTGGCAGAAAGAATCTTTGAACCTTTTAGGGGAAATCAATCTGCTCAAGGCTTCAGCACTGCTCCTTGAAGGCCCTGACAACTGGAAAACCCCTCTGCCCGACCGGGAAAAAGAAGAAGCCGCCTGGAGACGGGAGATCCAGAACCGCATCGACCTTTTAACTGAAATGCAGACCCGTGTCACTTTCATCGGCCCTCTGATCGGATTCGCCGCCGCCCAGCAGGCCGCCAAAGCCAACGGCCTCACCCGGATCCCCAAGGCCCTGGACGACTATATCAAAAAAATCCCCGACAAACCTCTGACGGTCAACAATTACACCTGGCGGGAACCCTATGTAAGTCTGGTTTCAACTATCAACTCTGCCGGGATCGCCGTTTTTCCCAATGCCCGTACCATCGGAATGCCCGTCACCCGGCCTTCCCAATTGGCAAATGCCCGCTTTTACACTGAAATTATGAGAGCGGCAAACGCCATTGCCGCCAACGATCCCCCTAAGAGACATTACTGGAATCTGCTGTGTTCGATCCTCAGAACTATGGACGACAAGGACTTTCAGGGCAAATGGTGGCACATTGACTACCATGAAAACCGTTTCCCGAATGAAAGCGAAATCTATACCGTCGGTGTGGAGTTTTCTTCCGGCACAGATGATGAAAATTACAGCAATTTTCTGTCTATGGCAAACAAACTGAAAAATAATCTTGAATTCTACGCCGGAACAGGCTCTCTGCCGGGACAGATGAAGTGGTGCATCTACGACAACTGGTGGCTGCCGGAATATTACAAAGCAAGCTATCCTGAGTATGAAAGCAATCATTACAACTACTGGTACAAACAGGGGGTCTTGCGAAAAGAATTGAAGCCGGGCTACATTTACGAAGGGCCCGCAGCTTATGCCGAAGGCTATGCCGATGTGACCGCAAAACTCAATGTCCGTCCCTCCACCCGGCCCTATTACAATTCCATTTCCGAAAGAAGTGCCAGAGAAGCCATACGGGATAAAGAAAACCCCATCCTGCGGAAATCCCCCCGGACGACCACAAGGGTGGGAACCCGCAGAGGCGGGTCCGGGGGGTCAGATTATTCCACCAATTACCGTCCCGGCTCCATTGCAAAAGTTCTGGGATCCTTTGACGATGAAACAGCTCCCATTGAGATCGACATTATCCTGCCGGTTTTCAAACAGGTCTCCCCGGTGCCGACCTTTATGCCCGTTCCCTACGGATTCCAGGTGCTCAAGCCCGGGGAGTCCAAGCTGGAAATATTCCTGAAATGGCTCAAGAATCAGGAAAATCTGCACGGAACTCCCCCTGAGGGAACAGAAGAGTTCCTGGAAGCCTTGCGGTTCCTCGTTTACGGCGTGAAAGCCCGGAGTCAGGGAAAAGGCGGCAAAGCCTCCCTTGTTCACGGCAGCTATATTGCAGGCCGGGGATTGCGTTATTACGGTTACAACCATAAATTCAACCGGGCCGCCTTTGAAAATGAATTCAGAGAACGGCTCTGGGATTGGGAAAAACTCAGAGACAAAAGAGTCTTTCAGCAGACCGTCCTTGACGGACCGGGATACCTGCAGGAACCCCGGCTCTTTTACAATAACCAGCGGCTTTCCATCTATAAAAAACGGCTCGAACCCGACGAAAAACCCCATTTTGAAAATTCCAGGATCATAACCGACAAAGAGGGTAAACGCTGGGAAGTCGTTGAACCTGTCCTGGTATGGAACAACAAAGTGTACCGCATCGATCCCGAGACCCGAAAAGTCGCTCTCCCGGATCAAATCAACGGCGGAACTGCATACCGTATCTACCTTGATACAAAGGTGGGGTCATCGTCATATTATGTTATCAATTCCAAAGGGAATATCGTCCTGAACGGCGAACCCGATCCCACCAAATTGTATAATCAATATTTCAAAAGCAGCGGTCAATGCCACTGCGAAGGGGAATGTAAATGCAAATCCGCCTGGAATCCCGGCAGTTACGACGGAGTCAGAGGACCCACACGCTTATGAAAAAGATGCTGTACAAAAAAAGGCAGTCCGGACAGGCGACCACGGAAATGGCCTTTATGCTGCTGGGCTTTGCCATACTGCTTCTGGGGTTGATCTTTACAATGTCTCTTGAAATTTTCAACACCCGCACTTTGCTTGAGTCGAAGTTTGAAACCGAACAGGCATCCACTTTTGCCAATTCCTCCCTTCACGGGGGGACAGGAAAGGAAATAGAAGCCTGGAAATACAATGACGGTATCCCCTTTACTTTGAAAGATGAACCCCTCTACCACACCGGAAATCAAATGCTGTGGGCCCATACCTTTCTCGGTTCCAGCACAGACTTCAACGAAGGCAACAGGAATTATGCTTATGAATGGGTGAAACTCCAGGAGTTCCCCAACGCCAATTTCACCGCCGACTACAAGGACAGAGATCAAAACACCATTGCCGCTGCCAATCTCATTACCCGAAAAGGTGATCCCAAAGGACGTATGCTGACCGCAAAACTTCCGGAACTGTTCCACGGTCTTGCCCGCCTTGTGGGGGTGAGGATCAATTATGATAATTTACGCAACAATCCATCAAACCGGGTCTTTCTGCCCGCCAACGGAGAATTATGAATATTGCCTTTATTTCCACCGGGACTGAACTTCTTAAAGGGAGTGCAGTCAACACCAACTTACGCTGTTTCGGTTCTTCTCTTGCCGCCGCCGGGATCCCCCTTCATCAGGAGATCGCCTGCGGAGATAAAAAACAGGAGATCGCAGAAGCCTTGAGTGCCGCCTTGAAAAGTTCTGAAATACTGCTCATTTCCGGCGGTCTCGGTCCCACCTCAGACGATATCACCCTTGAAACAGTGGCCCGCTTTTTCGGCCTTGAACTGCATCAGGATGCCGCTCTGACTGAAAAGATCGAAAATTTCTGGAAAGCTCTGGGCCGTTCCATTCCCTGTCCAAAAGCTCAGTTCAAACAGGCGATGCTCCCTGAATCAGGCGTGGCTATCGACAACCCCAGAGGTTCTGCTTCAGGCATTTACATTAAAGTGGATTATGCAAAGATCCCCCGTCATATCTTTCTTGTGCCGGGGCCGCCCTCTGAATTTGAACCAATGATCGCCAAGTCCATACTACCTGCCATTCTTGAAATCGTCCCCGACCGCCTTAAAACCGTCGGTTTTCTCTGTGCTGGTGTGGGGGAATCAACTGTGGCCAAGACCCTCGAAAAACCCATTACCGCCCTGGGGGTGGAAATAGCCTACTGTGCCGATGCTTCAGGGACACGGGTATTTCTTTCTGCTCAGGATGATGAAAAACTCATCCTTGCCGACCGCACGGCACACGATCTTATGGGCAGCAGTGCTATGCCGGACGGGATCCTCGATCCGGTCACAAGAACCATCGCTTTGCTCAAAGAAAAAAATCTCACCTTGTCCACCGCTGAATCCTGCACCGGCGGAATGATCGCCAATTCCATTGTGGAACACAGCGGTGTTTCAAGTGTCTTTGCAGGCGGAGCTGTGACCTATTCCAACGCTCTCAAAGAAAAACTTTTGAGTGTCCCCGGGGAAGTGCTTGAAAAATACGGTGCTGTCAGTGAGGAATGTGCCTGCGCTATGGCCAAAGGTGCCGCAGAAAATATGGGAACTTCTGCTGCAGTTGCCACCACCGGTATTGCCGGTCCCGACGGCGGAACTCCCGAAAAACCGGTGGGGCTGGTTTACGTCGCCGCCTGTGTCAAAGGCGAAATTATGGTGCGGAAACTCAACTTGCGGGGAGGACGTCTGATGATCCGTCAGCGTGCCGCCGCTCAAGCATTGATCCTGCTCAACAGTATGCTTGAAACATTATGAATTCTGTCAACGAACTGCAGCTGCTCAACGCCTTTATGCCCTTTCTGCCTGAAAACGATGAAGTTTTGACCGGGCCGGGGGATGATTGTGCTGTGCTCAAATGGAACAGTGAATTTGACCTGATCGTCACTGTGGATCAGTTGATCGAGGATATCCACTTTTTGCCTGAAACATCGGGAGAAGCTGCCGGAGCAAAACTGGTCAAACGCAACTTGAGCGACATTGCCGCTATGGGGGGAACGCCTCTGTGGGGTGTACTGACTCTCGGAGCTTCTGAAAAAAGTCAGGAATATCTGCTGGCCTTTATGAAAGGAGCTGCCGCAGAATGTGCAAGATACAATGTGGCTCTCTGCGGCGGAGATATCAGTTCCCTGCCCCAAACAGGCTTGGTCACGACCTTTACCCTTGCGGGACGTGTTCCTGCGGGGCGTGCCGTTTTGCGTACAGGAGCCGCCCCCGGTGAAACCCTTTATGTAACAGGGCCCATCGGCAATTCCTTTGAATCGGGCCACCATTTGACTTTTACGCCCCGCCTTGATCTGGCAGAGTTTATGCTCAAAGAAGCCTCCGCAATGCTGGATATCAGCGACGGACTTCTCCTTGATGCCAAAAGAATGGCTGCTGCCTCAGGCGTGGATTTGCTGATAGATCCCGGCACTGTGCCGCTGCGTACGGGAGCAAAGCTCCCTGATGCCCTCAGTGACGGGGAAGATTATGAACTTCTTTTCTGCGGCAGAGCGAACTTGCCTTTCCCTGCCATTGGAAAAGTTTTGCCGGGGACAGGGAAAGTCTCTGTTGCCGGTTTTGAGGAGATCACTTCTTATGGATATGAACACTGAAAAAATCTTTTACTCACACTCAGAAGAGGAAACTGAAAAACTTGCTTTTGAGATCGCCCGTTCACTTGTCCCGGGAGACACCGTATTGCTCAGAGGAAATCTTGGAGCCGGAAAAACTGTTTTTTCCCGGGGATTCGCCAAAGGCCTCGGCTGTGATGACACTTTGTCAAGTCCGACCTACACCATTGTGCAGGAATACCAGCTGCCTGATGGAGCACGGCTGTACCATATGGATCTTTACCGTATTGCCGATGCGGGCAGTGCATTGGGATTCGGGGTGGATGAATTCATTGATGACCCAAAGGCTTACAAACTGATCGAATGGCCTGAAAGAATCGAATCTCTGCTCCCTGAAAATTGTGTCACCGTTGAAATCACCCACAAAGGGGATGAAGAACGGGAACTCAAAATCTTCCGATGAAAAAGGCCTCTTTCAAGTTTTTTTCCCGCCGGATCTGTGCCCGTCCGTGGAAGCTCCCGCTGCCTTCCCCTTTTCTTGTGACAGCTATTACAGGAGGACTTCTGATCACATTCGGTGCGGGAACTCTTCTTGCACGGTGGACAGGAACCGTTCCGGGGATGATCCTTTCTTCTCTGGGAGCTGTTCTCTTTATTGTTTGCGGCAGTGCGTTGGTGCCTCCCTGTGGAAAAACAGTAAGCAAACTGGGGTTCCGCAGACTCAAAAAAGAGGATTGGCACCTGATTTTGACGGCATTTTTGCTTATTACGGCGGGGGCAGTGTTCATCACCGCTTTCTGGGGAGAAGTGCTGGAGTTGTTCCACATCCCCTATACGAAAGAACAAGGCCTGGTTCAGCTGGTCAAAGAGGGGGATACTATGACTGCAGTACAGCTTCTTATCCTTACTGCAGCGGCAGTGCCTTTAGCTGAAGAACTGATGTTCCGCAGATGTTTGTATGAACTTCTGCTGCCCCTTGGAAGTGCTGCGGCACTGATCGGAACGGCGGTGATCTTTGCTGCCGCCCACGGATTTCTGCTGGGATTCCCGGGACTCATCTTTATGGGAGTGATCTTTCAAATTCTTGCCAATGTCACAAGGAATCTCTGGAGTTCCATCCTCTGTCACGCTTTTCACAACGCTCTTGTTATCCTGCTCGCCTATCTGGCGGCCTGAAGAAGATTCAAACAAGAAAACAGCAACATCCCCCCCGGAACACACACACATAGAGTTTTCACCCTTTGCCGGTGAACAGAAAATATCACATCCCCGGAGTCCGCAGCTGCTCCCCTTTTGGGGTATACATCACCTCATTGGGCAATCCCGCAGGAAACAACTGCACGTTCCGGTAACGGCCGGATAATGCGGTCAGAGAATTTGGAAAAAACAAAAATGTATAAGGCTGTTCCTCGTGGAGCAGACGGGCAATACGGTGCCCCAGAGCAATGCGTTCAGGCATATCAAAACAAACCTGCATCTCTTCAAGAAGTTTGTCCAGTTCGGTGTTTTTGTAACTGATGTGATTGCTCCCCTCGCCTGCGATCTGCGATGAGTGCCACACCTGATAAAGATCGGGATCAAAAGAACTTGACCACCCCAGACAGCAAACATCGTAGTTGCGGCTGTTCAAATTTTGAATGTATACAGACCATTCCACATTGCGGATCTTCATATCTATTCCCGCCTGGGCAAAAGATTCTTTCAGCATCGGCATCAACCGCTGCTGGATCGAACTGCCGGATATCTGCATCATCGTAAAGGTGAACTTTCTGCCATCCTTTTCAAGTATGCCGTCTCCGTCAGAATCACGCCATCCGGCTTCGGCGAGAAGTTTTTTCGCCTGAGCCGGGGCATAGGGCCAGGGCTTCAAATCTGCCGGCTGAAAGGCACTCCCCGGCATAAACGGTGTGACCGCCGTTTCTGCCAAACCGTGGTATATCTCTTTTTTGATCCGCTCTCTGTCCACCAGAAGCGTCAATGCCTGACGCACCCTTTTGTCCCGGAAAAGGGGATTTTTTTGATTGTAGCCGATGTAGTTGTACTGGGGCAGCAGATAATGAAACTTTTTCAGCTTGCCGTTTTTGAATTCAACCGTACCGGTCCGCTTGATATACTGGTCGGGCAGAAGCCCCAGACGGTCGAGTTCGCCGCCCATAAAGGCTTGAAAACGGGTATTGGGATGTTTGATGATCTCGTAAACAAGATATTCAAGAGAAGGAGCCGCACCGTAAGCCGTGCCGAAATAATCTTTGTTTCTGCGGAAAATCAACCGCCGTCCCTTATCCCACTTGACAAACATATAGGGCCCGCATCCGACGATCATCCGGTTTCTCCGGTGGTCGTCGTTGAATTTTTTGCCGTCAAACTTTCCGTCAGGAGCATAAAAATGCCGGGGCAGAGGGCTCATTCCCAAAGTGGAGGCAAGAGAACCGTAATAAGCCTTGTTCCATTTGACAGTGAACTCATATTTGCTGTGGAGTTCGATTTTATCAAGATACTGATAGTAGACCCGCAGCGGAGCACAGTTCACATCTTTGTTTTTCACGGTGTCGGCAAAGAATTTGAAGTCTTCTGCTGTGACCTCTTTTTTCTCATATCTCTTTCCCGTCACCGGATCTGTAAAATCGTGCCAGAAAATATTTTTACGCAGCTTGATCCGGTAACTTTTATGATCGGGGGAAATTTGCCAGCTTTCAGCCATCAGCGGCTCAAACACCTCAGGCTTGCTGAAGTTTCTTTCGGCCAGAGTTGAATTACACAAACCGTTAAAGGTTGCGGCCATTGCCTCGTTTGAGGTCAGGGGATTCAGATTGCCTGTTTCGGCTTCGGTGGCCTGGATCATTCTGTCTCCCGGGACAGCTCCGGAAGCGTAAAAAGCCCGGTTGGCGATCTTGTTTTCAGCCTCTTTGCGTTCAACGCTCCTGTGAGCTTCCTTATGCCCCGCCCCGCTGCGGATACCGGAATTTCCCAGTTCCCTCATTGCATCTGCCAGAGCGTAATTGGATTCACGCAACCGGTCCAGGGCCGTTGTCACAAAGTATCCGGTTCCCGCCACAGCAAGGATAAGCAGTACCAACAGAAGTTTCAAGCCGTTGTTGTTCATATTCCGCAAGCCTCACACTCTTATTTCCGGGAAATTTTCACCGTCATTATGGCTCCTGCGACCTGGAAAACAATATTCGGCAGCCAAAGCAGGTACTGGGGATAAATTTTCGGATAACTGGAAAAGGATTCGCACAGAATGATGGAAAGAAAGAACACCCCCGCCAGGATCACACTGAGAAAAAGCCCGATAGAAGTTTCACGGCGGCTTGTCCTGATCGCAAGCGGCAGCCCCAAAAGCAGAAAGGCTATGGGCGAAAGAGCAAAAGCAATCCTCTGATTGAGTTCCACTTCCAGTTCCGTGGTATCCCGGTTGAGCTCCTTTGTCATCCTGATCCTGCCCAGGAGTTCAGCCACACGCATATATTTGGAACGCACCGTCAGTTTTTCTGAATTGCCCGCCTTGCCGTAGTCGTAGGTAAAGGCAAATTCTTTGCTGAAAAAACGTTCCACACTCCCCGAACTTCCCGGCTGTTTGTTGTCGATCATACAATCATACATCTTAATGGTCAGCTGCCGCTTTTTTTCATCCACGCCCAGTTCACCATAGGCGGCGGCGACGTGCTGGGAGTAGTCGTTTGAACCGGACAGCACATAAAGGTCGATTCCCCGCAGCCGCCCGGAAGGTTCTTTGTCATTGATATAGATCATCGTATTTTGAAAGTCGATCTGACGGCCCGGTTCAAAAAGGGATTGCGGCTGTTCCATAACAGCACTTTTGAGCAGTGAACGGGCCTTTTTCTGCAAGGGGGGACCCAATTCCACCTGCAAATAGAGACAGATCCCCGTCAGGAGCACCGTCACCAGCATAATAGGGGAAACGATCTGCATAATGGATATACCGCAGGCCCGCATAGCCGTGATCTCACTGTCAGCTGAAAGACGTCCAAAGACGAGCATCACCGCCACCAATACCGCCCACGGCACGGTAAATGTCAGCACAATGGGAAGGATATAAAAGACAAACTGTATAAAAGCCCAGGCAGAAGCTCCTTCGGCGACCAGGTCAAGAACCTTGATCAGATTGGCTCCTGTCATAGCAAAGGTAAGGATCCCGATGGACATAAAGAATGCAAGCAGGAATCCCCGCAGCACATACCAGTTGAGTATACTCATATTTTTATCCTCTCTTTATGATGATTTATCCCACTTGAAATCCAAGCTGAGCAAGGATCTGTCTTTCCTTTTCCGGAGCGTTCACGACTTTGAAGGCCTGAAACTCCCGCCGCCGCGGATAACTGCCCCGGAGTTCCTCGAATTTTTCAGGAGCATTTCTGAGCCGTTCACTGTCTGAAAGAGGCGAATAGGTGTGAAGTACAGCTTCTTTCAATGAAACAAAGGATATTTTCTGAGCTTCCAACGGTTCCGGGATCTCTGCCGGAGTCCAGTTTTCAAGCTCCTTTATTCCCAGTTTTCGGGCGACGGCACGCACTGAAGCAGCAGTCCCGTTGGCCTTGCCGTCTGTGGAATAACCGGCAATATGCATCGTGCTGATAAAACTCATCTGCATCAGTTCACGGTCGATATCAGGTTCATTTTCCCACACATCTATAATACTTCTGCTGATCTGTCCCGTTTTCAGAGCTTTTTTGAGGGCTTCTGTATCCACAGCCTCTCCCCGGGAAGCATTAAAAAAAACAACTCCCTTGCGAAGTTTTGAAAAGAATCTTTCATCCGCCATATGGAACGTCGGATATTTGCCGGAATATTCCAGCGGAACGTGAAGCGTGACCATATCGGAACACGCAAGCACTTCGTCAAGAGAAACAAACCCTTTTTCTCCGGCCTCTTCCCGGGGGGGATCGTTTCTCAGCACCTTCATTCCCAGAGCTTCGGCGTAACGGGCCACAATGGTACCTACGTGTCCGACACCGATCACCCCGAGGGTTTTATTTTCAAGGTCAGTGTCAAGAGAAAGCAGTGCTCCCGTCATATACTGCCCCACACTGTTGGCGTTGCATCCGGGAGCATTGTTCCAGGTGATCCCCAGGGACTCAACTTCAGGAACGGCGATGTGGTCGAATCCGATGGTAGCGGTGGCGATGTGTTTGACAGCGGAGCCTGCAAGGAGTTCCCGGTTGCACCGGGTACGGGTGCGGGTTATGAGGGCATCACAGTTTTTGACGGCTTCACGGTCAATGCTTTTTCCGGGCAGATAGACCACTTCGGCAAAAGGTTCAAAGACGCCTTTGAGAAAAGGGATCTTGTTGTCAGCAACGATTTTCATTTTTTTCTCTCCACATCAGTTTCAGATACTTTTCCGCTTCCGGGGACAACTGCGGCAAAGGCTGAATAATGAGCGTCGCCATTGCAGCAAAATGCCCAACGGGAATCGCCGGAACTCAGCACGGGGCGTGTGATCCTGATATTGAATCCGGCACACTCTTTTTTGAACTTTTCCTGAAGTTCTCCGTCCCGTCTGACAAGCAGCAGTACACGCATTCCGGGAAATTTTTTCACCACCTCTCCCAGATTTTCCACCCGGGTCACAGGCGAAAAAAGACGGTTGTAAAAAAGAAATCCTGCCGGAATCCTGTTCCGGTAAAAGATGATCTTATCTGAAGAGTAATCGGGCAATTCCTGCAAAGCCTGTTTTTGAAGTTTGCAGAAAAACTTTTTACCGCAGCCTAATTCAGAGTTGATGACCGGTTGCAGCACCGACATACAGCATCCCGTCAGAACCGTTCCGGCCAGAACAGTTGACCCCAGACGGTGCGGCAGTCCGGTCATCACTGTAAGGACACTGTTTTTGCGGTGATCCATAAAGAGGGCAAACCAGGCAAGAGCCCCCATTGCCACCGGCCACAGGATCAAAGGAGCCGGAGGATCGAAAGCTGCAAGTTTGTGCCACAAGGGATAAGCCACAATGGAACAGACCGCCGCTGCAGAACAGACAAGCATTATGTAATAAACGGCAGAAACGACCGGGAAAGTCCATTTGTTTTCTGCTGTTCCTGCCAGACCGCCGCATCCAGCCAGCAGCACCAATGGAACCGTTGTCGTCAAACTGTTTTCCCTTAAGGTCAAGATACAAAAAAGCACCGCAAGGCCGCATCCGATGACAGTCGAACGGATATTTACAGATAAGTGCTTCCAGTTTTTCAGCAATCCGATACCGCCGGCAATTACCAGAATACTCCAGGGCAGCAGCATCTTAGGCAGATACCAGATACAGGAAAGAATATATTTCTGCCAGTCAAGATCATTCAGAAGCACCACCAGTTCCTTTTTCTGCCGTATCAAACTCCCCAAGACACCTTCTGTTCCGGCGACAGTTTTTCCGGCAAATACAGAAAGCAGCACAGGTAAAAAATTCAGAAGCATAAAGAAAAATGCAACGGTAAAAAAAGCTGCCAGATTTTTCCAGAACCAGTTTTTCTTCTTTTCCGGCACCGAAAAACACCAGACCGCGACCACCGCAAGGGGCACGATCAACGCAGAGGGCCCGCTGCATAAAACGCCTCCGAAAACAAACCCGTAAAAGAGCAGCATTGTAAAATATCCGCTCTTTTTCTCTGTCCGGAAAAACCATCCGACCGCCAGTATGCCCCCTGCCATACCCATTACAGCACTGCTGCCGCTGCGGCCCCATAAAAGGAATCCGACACTGCCCAGAAGCATCCAGCCGGCCAGATAGGCGATTTTTTCGTTAAAAAGGGCTTCCCCCGCCATACGCACGCCGTAAAGACACGCCAATGCGGACAGGACACCGGGCAGGCGGACAGAGGCTTCAGTGTAACCGAAAATTCTGATAAAGGGAGCCGGCAGCCAGTAGCTCAAAAAAGAACGTCCCTCCACCGCTTCCCAGTTGAAAAGCGGTTGGAACCAGTTGCGTGACAGAAGCATTTCACGGCAGATCTCGGCACGGAAAAGCTCCCCCTCACGCAAACCGGATGTGTCGAGGAAAATAAAAAGAAGCACACAAGCTGTGATCCAGAAAAGCAACTCCTGCCGCAGCAGAACTTTGCCCGCAAAATCAGAAGCTGATGTTTCTGTTTTTATTGTTTCCATAGCTTTGTCTTCCTGAAAGTTTTTCCCCTTGAAAAAGGTACATACAGGATGTGAAGTTTCACTGTCCATTTGAAGAACTTTCCCCTTGCGGCAAAGTGTTTTTAGCTTTCTGCCACAGTTCTTCCATATCGTCAAGGGAACACTCTTCAAGTTTTTTTCCGGCCTTTTGAAGTTCATTTTCGATAAAGCGGAAACGGGTTTCAAATTTCAAAGAGGCCTTTCTGAGCAGCTCCTCGGAGTTGGCTCTCTTGCGGAAACGGATCAAATTGACCACTGCAAAGAGCAGATCCCCCAATTCCTCATCCACGTGAGCTTCATCACCCTTTGCCATCGCATCGGCAGTTTCGGTAAGTTCTTCGCGGATCTTTTCCAGGACATCGGTTTCAAGGCCCCAGTCAAAACCGCACTTGGCGGCCTTTTTCTGGAGTTTCTCGGCCCGGTTCAGCGGGGAAAGATAATGTTTCACATCGTCAAGAACGGATTTGCTTTTTTCTTCTTTGTGTTCTTTGGCTTTCATTTCCTGCCAGAGGGCAGCCACCTCTTCAGGGGTGTCAGCTTTGCGGTCGCCGAAAATATGGGCGTGACGGCGGATCATCTTGTCAATGATCTCACGCCAGACATCATCTATGGTAAAAAGCCCCTGCTCCTCGGCAAGGACGATTTGAAACAGGACATTCATCAACACGTCGCCGCATTCTTCGCAGATCCCTGCACTGTCATTGCGGTCGATGGCATCCAGAAGCTCAGCGGCTTCACCGGCGAAACAGGCACCGAAACTTTCTGCTGTCTGTGCTCTGTCCCAGGGACATCCCTCCGGTGAACGCAGTTTGTGCAGAATTTCCATCAGTGCCCCGGCAGTAGGAGGATATTCTTTCATATATTCTTCTTTCCCGGGCGGCAGAGTGTGTGCATCAGATCGAGAATCCGGCACCCACATTGAAGTGAAGCCGGAGCTTGTTGGCCGCCCCCTTCTGATTGTTGAGCAGAGGGAAGGCGAGATCCAGACGCAAAGGAACGTTGAGATAAGGCAGTTTCACCCGGAATCCGTAACCGGCTCCGATGTTGAACTTGCTGAAATCAATTTCATAAGCCCGATCCCAGGCACCGCCTGCATCACAGAAAACCGCTCCGCGGATGGGGCCCCAGATAGCGTGGGAAACTTCAGCGGTCATCGTCAGCATTGACAGACCGCCCACATTTTCTTTGTTGAATGTGGGACCGACTGAACGGTATTCAAATCCCCGCAGAGAGTTGCTGCCGCCCAGATAATAACGTTCAAACAGCGGGATCTCGTCATCATCACCGCCGAAACCGCTGACGGTTCCCAGACGGAACCCGACCATAGCGACCAGGAATTTATCAAAGAAACTCTTGTAATAACTTCCTTTAAGTTCCAACCGGTAGTAAGAGGAACTGGAACCAAGCCATTCAGAGGAAATAGCACCGAAAAAGTTGATATTGTATCCTTCAGTAGGATCGATCAGACTGTCCCGGGTGTCACGGCTGATCATAATGGAAGGCTGACTGACAAGGAACGTACCGTTGAGATCATTGGCTTTGACATAAGGTTTGATCTTGGTTTCAAAGTCGTCCATATGGACAACTTCAAACTTGTAACCGGCGGCAACGGTGGTGAAGTCATCAAAAATCTTGCGCTGGAATGAAAATTTACCGCCTGTACGGGTCTCATCCCAGTTTTCGTACACAGTGGTATTCAAATAAGCTGATGTTTCAAAACGGATGGGCTGATCCAGAAACCAGGGCTCCACAAAGTCAACGTTGAAACCGGCATTTTCCACACCCAGGATACCCTGGATGCGGGCACGCTGACCGCCGCCGTAGAACCAGCCTTTGGGATTGGCGATGTCAAAGTTGTCGATAGAGGCTTCGACCATACCAAAGAGGTTGTTGATATCAGAAACACCGGCTGCCAGGCGGAAGTTGTAACGGCGTAACTTTTCCTCAACCTTAAATCGAACAACCTTTTCATCGGCACTGTCGGCGTTGACTGTGTCAGCTTCGACCTTGGTAAAGTACCCCATACCCAGCAGACGTCTGCGGCTGATTTCCACCCGGTTTCTGTCCACAGGATCCCCCGGCTGGATCACCAGTTCACGGCGGATCACTTTGTCCCGGGTGGCGGTATTTCCGGAAATAAGGACATCACGCACCATAAATTTGCGTCCTTCGTTCAAATCGAACCGCAGATCCACGATCCTTTTTTCCGGATCAGGCAGGCGGACAGCCTGACAGCGGATCTCATCGTGACCGATGGTCTCGTAAAGGCGGGTCAACGCCTGACTTGAAGCCCGTTCCGCAGAAAGAGAGTAAGGCGTCTTGCTCTTGATACGCAGATGTTTCTCAAGAACCTCTTTTTTGAAAACTCCATTGCCGGTAATGGTGACACTGCCGACGGTATAGGGTTTGCCTTCCCGGACTTTGAAGGTCAGATTGACATACTCCGGTTTTTTGGGATCAGGGGTCTGAACAAGTTCAACGACCTTGAAATCCAGATAACCTTTGTCATAATATTTTTCCCGGAGCCGTGCCTGATCGGCAGGCAGTTCATCCCGGTTCAAAAGACCGAAATTGAGGTAGTCGTTAAGCAGGGGGATCCAATTCATATAGCTGTAAGCGTTGACAAGAGAATTCCGCAGTTCCATTTGTGAAAAAACGGTAACGCCTTCAAACTTCACCTCGCCCACTTTGAGCCGGAGTTTTTCGTCGATATTAAAGATGACCACAGTGTCATTGCCCTGAGGGACAAACACCGGCGTGACAGTAGCATCCCGGTAGCCGCGGTCCTGATAAAATTTCCGCAGCGCAGCAGCGGAGTTCCGGAGTTCGACAGAATTCAGCAATCCTCCCTCGGCAATGGTAAGAAACTTGCTCAGTTCCTGGGTCTTGAACTTTTTATTTCCTTTGATCTCCACCCGGGCGACACGTTCCTTGAGCTTGAGCAGGAAGGTAATTTGCACCTTTTCCCGGTCAGAATAGTCAGTTCTGGCCTGAACATCGGAAAAGTTACCGGTTTTATAGAGGGCCCGGATATCATCGTCAAGGATCTCCCTGGTATAGGTGATCCCTTGACGGAGCCGCACATTGTGGCGTAAAAGATCCTCTGCGATCGGGGCAGAACCTTTCTGTTCAAACTTCACACTTTCCACCCGGGCGGCGGTAAGAATACAGACAGCCGAAAGGGTACACGTCAGCAAAAGAGCCTTTGCACCTGCAAAAATGTTTTCCATTCTCAACAGTTCCTCTTTATTTACAGGAAACACAACTCCGTAAAAGAGAGTGCATTCCTTATGTTGCAAATTCCTTTTGTTCCGAATGAAAGAACAGGGAAGATCAATCCCCGCTGCCGCCCTGAGGGGGAGGACCATAATTCTGATCCACCCTGGGAGCGAGCTGAAATTCCATACGGGAAGGAATAAAATTCAATTTTACATCCCCTGTGCGGCCGTTACGGTTCTTTTCAATGATCCACCAGGCTTCGGCACTGGGTACATCGCCTTTGCTTTTTTCCCGGTCGCGGTGAAGAAAGGTCACCACGTCGGCGTCCTGCTCAATGGAGCCGGAGTCACGCAAGTTGGCAAGTTTCGGTTTTGCGTTGGGGCTGGAGTTTTTATCCACCTCACGGTTGAGCTGAGCCAGAACCAGAAAGGGTATCTGGAGCTCTTTGGCAAGTTTTTTGATGGCACCTGAGATCTGTTGGATCTCTGCCTGACGGTTCTCTGAACGCTGTCCGGTGGTCATAAGACCGATGTAGTCGATGACCACCAGCTGGATGTGGTTGATCATCTTCATACGCCGTGCTTTGGCACGGAGTTCAGCGATGGAAAGACCGCCTGTGGGGTCGATCAGGATCTTGGATTCTTTGAGAATCGAAGCGGCACCGGTGATCTGCTGAATATTTTTAGGGTCAAACTGCCTGTTCCAGAAAGTTGCTTCAGGAACTCCGGCCTGCGTACACAAAAGACGGCGAACGATCTGTCCCTCAGTCATTTCCAAGCTGAAAAATGCGACAGGGACACCGTTGGGACCGGTGGCAACATTGCGGATAATATTCAGAGCAAGAGAGGTTTTACCGATGGAAGGACGGGCGGCAAGGATGAACATTTCACCGGGTTTGAGACCGCCGGTGTATTCATCGACCACGTCGAAACCGGTTTTGAGACCGACCTGGATCTCACCTGAGTTGATCTTCATCAACTCTTTGAATTCCTGCTGGAGCAGATCCGACACAGAATAAATCGTGGCCCCCATATCCGCAGAACGGATATCAAAGACCTTTTTTTCCACTTCATCAAGGACGGTATCGGCATCCTGATCGGCATCGTAGCATTTGGTCAATGATTCGGAACAGACTCCGATCATCTGACGCAGATTGTCATATTTGACCAGCTGTTTGCACCAGGTCTCAATATTGACCGTGGTGGAAATAGCCATTTCAAGTTCGGCAAGATAGATCTCGCCGCCCACGGCTTCAAGTTTGTTTTTTTCTCTGAGCCTCTGAGCGACAGAGAGCAGATCCACCTGACGTGAATCGGCACTGCCCAGTTCGAGAATGGTATTATAGATCTCTCTGTGGCTGGGCGTATAAAACACCGACACGCGGTCTTTGAAAAAACTGCGTGCGGTGTCCAGACATCCGGAGGCATCCCGGATCAAGGCAGCCAAAACCGCACGCTCGATAAGTTCGGCGTGCGGCTGGGGACGATCGGGAAGAAGCCCGGCAGCAGGTCTTTCCTCCTGCTGCCTTCTTCTTCTGGTCGGTTGTTGTTCCTCCGGCATAGAGATTACCCTCAGCCGCGGACGACCCAAACCTTGACGGTGGCAGCGACTTCAGCGTGCAGACGGATTTCAACGTCAACGTTGCCGAGAGTCTTGATGGGATCAACTTTGACCTGGGTATGCTCAACAGCATAGCCCTGCTTGGCCAGTTCGTCGGCGATCATACGGGCGGTGACAGAACCGAAAAGCTGTTCGTCTTCGGTGGCCTGCATAGCGATGGAAATTTCGACCTGGCCGAGTTTTTCGGCGAGGGCTTTGGCGTCGGCCAGTTCTTTGGCACGGCGTTCAGCGATCATAGCCTTGCGGGATTCCACAACGCGGAGGATTCCGGGGGTGGCTTTGGCGGCCAGGCCCTGGGGGATCAGGTAGTTGCGGGCATAACCGGCTTTGACCACGACTTCATCACCGGCAAGACCGAGCTTGGCGACGTCGTCAAGCAGAATAAGAGTGACTTGATTAGCCATTGTTGTAAACTCCTCTTGTAGGTGTGATTCTTAGTAGACCAGAGCAACAATGCGGGCACGCTTGATAGCGGTGGCAAGCATTTTCTGGTGGTCGGGACAGGTTCCGGTGATACGACGGGGCATAATCTTGCCTTTTTCGGTCTGGAACTTGGAAAGAGTTTCAGCATCTTTGAAGTCAATGTAGTTGACCTTGGCTTCGCAGAAACGGCAGATCTTGGGTTTGACCTGAGTGCGGCGACGCACTCCGGCGGCTTTTCTCTGTTGCATGGAATTAATCCTTTCTGTTTATCTTGATATTATTTTTGCTGCAATTAAAAGGGGATATCATCAACCATTCCGGTACCCTCTGCACCGTCCTGGGGAGGCATAGGCGGCATAGGTTCTTCCGCAGGAGGCGGATTGACGGAGCGGTTGTATGAATCATATCCGGAATCGGGACGGCCGTAGGTGCCATTATCACGGGGGGCATATCCACCCCGGGGAGCGTAGGGACCTTCCTGCTGAGTGTAGCCGGTGTTCCTGGGGGAACCGTATCCCATATCCTGCTGGGTATAGGAAGTGTTGCGGGGTGAACCGTAACTGTCGCCTTCGGCATAGCCGCCCTCGCGGGGAGGGAATCCGCCTTCGGGAGGACGCCGGTTCATAAACTGCACCTGTTCGGCAACCACGCGGAGTTTTGAACGCTGGCCGCCGCCGTTGCGGTCTTCCCACTGATCCAGCTGCAGACGGCCTTCGACCATAATCTGGGATCCTTTGGTGAGAAACTGCTTGCAGTTGTTGGCACTTTTGCCCCAGACCACCACATCGACAAAACAGGTTTCATCGACCTCTTTGCCGTTGCTGATGTAGCGACGGGTGATAGCCATACGCATTTCGCAGACACTCTGTCCGCTGGGCAGACCGCGTAAATCGGGGTCACGGGTAAGATTACCCAGCAGAAAAACTTTATTCAGTGTAGGCATCCGATGCTCCTTTCCGGTTTGATTTGCAAAATGAAGACTCTTCCGGGATCCCCGGGAGAAACTTCTCAACTGCAGATCGAACTCTTACTCCATGTTGAGCTTGATATTGGTGGTGGGAGACTCGGGACGTTCATCAAGAATGATGAGGTTGCGGAGCACCCGGGGATCAAGTTTGAATTTGTCCTTGATCTCGATGACTTTGAGAGGATCAAGTTCAAAGAAGAAATCGATATAGAGACCGGCTTTGCGGCGATCGATTTCGTAGGTGAACTGTTTACGTCCCATAGGAACGGTTTCGCCCATGACACCGCCGAGAGAGGCGATCAGTTCAGCAAATTCGGTGCTGAAGCTGGCGCCGTCATCATCCGCTCTGCGGATGTCCAGAATGAAAACTGCTTCGTATTTTTTCAAAATAAACTCGCTTTCTTTATGGATTGAATTGTTTTTTGTTTTAGTTGCCGGATGAGACAGAAGTTTTTTCCTCTGCCTGACCGGAGTTTTCCACTTGGGGACGCGGCCTTGTATTGTAATGATTCATAGCCCGGGAGAGACCGGATTTCAGAATTTCGATCACAGCTTCGCTGCCTTTGAGCACCGCTTCATCCCAGAGGGGTTGTTCCTCTGCGGTAAAGGGACTCAGGACGTGATCCACCACCTTGCCGTCGCGGCCAATGCCGATACGCAGACGCTTGAATTCAGCACTCTGCAGCTCGGAAATAATGGATTTAAGTCCGTTGTGACCGCCGTCGGAACCGCCTTTACGGATCCGCAGCTGCCCCAAAGGCAGGTCAAGATCATCAGAGATGACCAGTATCTCAGAGGGCTCTATCCCGTGGCGGCGGCTCAAGGCCCCCACGGCACGGCCGCTGTCGTTCATATAAGTCAGGGGCATCTGAAGCATCAGATTGCGACCCCGGAATCTTCCGGAAAATACCCGGCTGTCAGCGGTGTGACTTTCCTCAAAGCGACTGAAAACGCTCCCTGCGAGGAGCTTTTCAAGCACCATAAACCCGGCATTATGACGGGTATTCCGGTATTCAGCTCCGGGATTGCCCAGCCCAACGATGAGGCGGTATTGTTCCATTGATTCGGCCACGAACGTGAATTCCTGAAGTTCAACTTACTTTTTGTTGGCTTCCTTGGCGGCGGCGCGGGCTTCAGCCTTCTTTTCATTGATGGCTTCGGGCTCGTTGGCACCTTCTTCACCTTCGTCAGCGGCCTTTTCCTGGGGGAATGCCACAGCAAAGATGATGGTATCGGCGGGAACAGCGGCCTTCACGCCTTCGGGCAGAACCAGATCGGCGGCGGTGATGGTCTGTTCGATTTTGCTCACGTCAACTTTGATGATTTCGGGCAGGCAGTCGGGACGGCAGGTAACAGCCAGTTCGTGAACAGCCTGTTCAAGGACACCGCCGTGCAGAGAAGCATCAGCAGCATTGATGGCGTGGACGGGCACATTGGCCTGGATCTCGGCACTCAGGTCGACTTCCTGGAAGTCGATGTGGACCACATAGTCCTTGAGGTGGTTGATCTGGACATCTTTGACCAGAACGGGAACTTCTTTGCCGTTTTCGAGCAGGGTGATCATATTGACCCCGTGTCCGGCGATGACTTTCCATTCGTCGGCACTGAGGCTCAGGGCACGGGCTTCTTTGCCCTTGCTGTAGACCACAGCCGGAATACGGCTGGCGCGGCGCAGACGGCGGGAGGGATTATCTCCGAACTCAGTCCGTGATTCGACCGCAATAACGTGTTTTGCGTTGCTCATTTCTTTCCTTTCTTTTTGGTTTTTTCAGGATTTCTTATGGAACCACATTATTTGACATAGAAAAGTGAAGAGATGGATTTGCCGTCGTGGATACGGCGGATCGCTTCACCGAAAAGCGGTGCAACACTCACCACCTTGATCTTACCGTCAAGGGTATCGGGAATGGGCACTGCATCCGTTGTGATAAGCTGTTCGATCTCAGGAGTTGCCAGCAAAGTCTGTTTGCCTTTTTCGTTGAGCAGGCAATGGCTGACTGCGGCGTAAACTTTGGCTGCTCCGTGAGCTTTGAGGATACGGGCGGCGGCACAAAGGGTACCGCAGGTGCTGGTCAAGTCGTCAGTAATGACGCAGACCCGGTCTTTCACATCGCCCACCAGGTGACTGGAAGCCACAGTAGTGGCGTTGATGCGGCGTTTGGTCACCACTGCAAATCCGGCACCAAGCATATCGCCGTACTGCATAGCCATCTTGGTGCTGCCGGAGTCGGGAGCCACCACCACGCCGTCGTCGCCCACCAGGGCTTTGAGCTGGGGCACGAGAACAGGACGGGCGTAAAGGTGATCCACGGGAATATCAAAGAAACCCTGGATCTGCTGAGCGTGAAGATCCATTGTCAGCACCCGGTCGGCACCGGCACAGGTAAGCAGATTGGCCACCAGTTTTGCGGTGATGGGCACCCGGGGTTTATCTTTGCGATCCTGACGGGCGTAGCCGAAATAGGGCAGCACGGCGGTGATCCGGGCGGCACTGGCACGGCGGGCGGCGTCGATCATAATGAGAAGCTCCATCAGATTGTCATTGGGAGCATTACAGGTAGGCTGGATCAAAAAGGCATCTGCCCGGCGGACGTTTTCCTCGAACTGGGCAAAGATTTCGCCGTCAGGGAAATGGGTGATGTGCACTTTGCCAAGGTTGATGCGCAGATAATTGGCGATTTGCTGAGACAGTTCCGGATAGGCACTGCCTGAATAAACGCAGATGTGTTTGGCTTCTTCCATAATTTTCCCCATATTGTTTTGATTTCAGGAAACTCTCTTTCCGGAAGAAGCGTATTATGTCAGGATCTTTTTTGGTAAACACCTGATAATCAACATCTGTTACCAGTTGTTTCTTTTTCCTCAAAGCTCCGGTACGCCGAACTCCCGGACAGGGGCGGAAAAGATTTTATACCGCCTCAGCGATCCTCCAAAAGGATCAGAGTTCCAATTTCATTCCGTATAATATAGCACACAACTGCCCTTTTGTCAAGGGCTTCTTGCGTTTTATACATCTTATTTGCTCAAAAAAGTTTTCAAAGCGGAAAAGATTTCTTTATTGAATTCTGCTCTTGCTGTTTGCAATCCGGCTTTTTCTGTTGTATATTAGAAGAAGATTATTATTATAAACGTCGATTTTTTATTTTATGTTTCTTTCAGCAAATACCTATCTGCTGCGGCAGCTGATCATCCGCAATATACAAATGCGTTTCCGGGGCAGTATCTTCGGATGGCTTTGGAGCTTTCTGATGCCTTTGTGTATGCTGGGAGTGTTCACCCTGGTTTTCGGCAGTTTTTTCAAAGCCCGCTGGGGCGTCGGTCTGGGTGAAAACAAGATGGTGTTTGCCACAGCTCTTTTTTCGGGGCTGACTTTGTACAATATTTTCAGCGAAAGCCTCAGCATTGCGGCAACTTGCATCATCGCCAATGTAAATTATGTCAAAAAAGTCCGTTTCCCTCTGGAACTTCTGGTGCTGGGGCAGGTCGTAAGTTCTGCACTTCTGGCACTGCCCTGGCTGTTTCTGCTGTTCGGAAGTTGTCTCATTTTCTTTCACCAGGCCTCTTTTGCCTGGCTGCTGCTGCCTTTTGTGATCGTACCTTTTCTTCTTTTTACGGCGGGGCTTGCTTTTCTGGCCGCCTCGCTGGGGGTGTTTTTCAGGGATATTCAACATCTTGTCAATGCGTTGCTGCAGATGTTCTTTTTTCTTTCCCCCGTATTTTACCGTCTTGAAAATCTGCCGGAGCGATATCAGAAATTGCTGCAATTCAATCCCATCGTATGGTTCATCGAAGTGTTCCGTAAACTCTTTTTTATGGGGATCCTGCCGGGATATGACGCTCTGCCCCCGTTTCAGGAATGGCTGTTTGTCTGGCTTTTCGGTATTTCTTCCTTTGCACTGGGGGGATTCTGGTTTATGAAAACCAAACGGGGGTTCAGTGATGTCCTGTAAAAATGCCATTGAGATCAGAAATCTCTCAAAACGTTACGAGATTTACAGATACCCTTATCACCGGCTGTTCCAAACTCTGACCCGGGGACGGAAAACTTTTTACAAGGAATTCTATGCCCTCCACGATCTTTCCCTGGATATCCGCAAAGGGGAATGTGTGGGCATTATCGGTCGGAACGGTGCCGGAAAAAGTACGTTGCTGCAAATCATTGCTGAAACTCTCCGCCCCACCTCGGGAACACTGACTGTCAACGGAAAACTTGCGGCATTGCTGGAACTTGGCAGCGGCTTCAATCCGGAGTTTACAGGGATCGAAAATATTTTTATGTATGGTGCTGTGCTGGGGCTTTCAGAACAGCAGATCAAAGAAAAACTGCCCCGGATCATTGAATTTGCCGATATCGGTGAGGCCGTTGAACAACCGGTAAAAACCTATTCTTCCGGTATGACTATGCGATTGGCCTTTGCGGTGGCGGCCCATATCGACGCTGAGATCCTCATCGTTGACGAAGCTCTGGCGGTGGGAGATGTGCTCTTTGTGCAGAAATGCTTTGCTTTTTTACGGGAGTTCATAAAAGAGCACACCGTCATTCTGGTCACTCACGATATCGCTGCTGTCCGCGATCTCTGTTCCCGGGCCATCTGGCTCAAGGACGGCCGATTGGAAATGGACGGAGATCCGGCTCAGGTCACAGATGCTTACCTCGCCTGGTGTTACGGTCCCGACCGGGGCGGGATGCCTCTGCCGGAAGCTGAACAGGAAGCTGAACAGGAAGTGAAAACTGAAACTGAAGCTCCCACAGAAAAACTGCTCCTGACCGATGATATCCGCAGGGAAATATGGCAAAAACACAGTGAAGCCCGGCCCCAATACACCTTTTTTGACTTTGATGATGAAGCATCTTCCTTTGGACGGGGGGGAGCCAGATTTCTTGATATTGCCTTTTTTGACCGTGACGGTTCCGGCGAAAAGCTCCGCCACGTCGGCGGCGGGGAAAAAATCACGCTGCGTTTCACACTCCAGGCTCTTGAAGATCTTTCTTCGCCCATTGCCGGATTTGCCTTCCGCAATCACCGGGGCGAAAATCTTTTCGGAGACAACACCTTTGAACTTTACGCCAACGATCCCCAACCGGTCAAGGCGGGGCAAACCTTTTATGCTGAATTCTGTTTTGAAATGCCCAGGCTCCCTTCCGGAGAATACACACTGCACGCCGCCATTGCTGACGGCACTCAGGACGATCACGTTCAGCACCAATGGTTCCACAACTGTCTGACCATTGTCAGTTCCTATCACGGCAAAACCGGCGTTATGGTAGGGATCCCTATGAGCAAAATCGAACTGAAAACCGCCACCGGCGATACGGGAGAAATATGATGGTCCCCCCTGATGAACACTTCATTCCCGGCAGCAGCCGGATCACCGAAATCGAAAGTTTCCATCGTTACCACGCGGCGGCCTCTTTCTGTTCCAACTGCCGGGTCCTCGATGCCGCAAGCGGCGAAGGCTACGGTGCGGCCATTCTTGCTGCAAGTGCCGCCCACGTCACCGGTATCGACCGGAATGAAACGGTGATTCAGGAAGCTGCGGCAAGATACCCCCTGGAAAACCTTGCCTTTGTTGCGGGCGATGTGACAGAACTGCCCTTTCAGGAAGGTGTGTTTGACCGGATCATCTCTTTTGAGACCATTGAACACCTTGAAGATCAAAGAAAATTCCTCAGCGAACTTCGCCGTGTTCTCAAGCCTGAGGGCATACTGATCCTTTCAAGTCCCAACAAAACTCCTTTCCGGGCAAGAAATACTCAGGAAAATCCCTACCATATCAATGAACTTGAGCAAACAACGCTTCTGGAACTTCTCAGGGAATATTTCCCCAATCTGACGGTCTGTGCTCAGGATGCCTTTTACAATTCTGTTATTTCCGCTCAGGGAGACAGCTCCTACTTTGTCAGGGATATGGAAAACCGGGTCCTTGAGCAGAAAAATTTAAGTGCTTTTCAATACACCATTGTTCTGGCATCTGCGGCGGAACTGCCGGTTTTTCCCTCAAGTTCCTTTGTGGATGCGGTCTTTCATCCGGAAAAGGGATATATCTGGGAAGATGAATCTGTCCCCCATCAGTTCGGCTTGAGAAGTGCCTTCACCCGGCAGCAGCAGTTCATCTCGTTTTTGGAACAGACCAACAAAAGCCTGGTGGAAGAAAAAGATATGTACGCTGCAGAAAAACAACGTCTGAAAGAGAATGTTGAAGAACTACAACTTGAAAAGTTTCAGCTCACTGATAAAAATACCACTCTGACTGCCAGGCTGGGCGAATGGGAACAAACTGTTGAAAAACTGAAACAGGACAATAAGCATCTGGTCGAAGAAAATACCAGAGACGCCCGGATCATCGAGAGTATGCAGCAGGAACATTCCCGTCTTGCTTCAGAAATCGGTTCTTTGCAGCAGGCTGCCCGGCAGCAGGAGCTTTCAGTTGAAAAATTGAAACAGGACAATGCCGCTCTCCAACAGGAAAAGAGCGATCTTGCCCGGCATTGTGCCGGACAGACTGCCGCAGTTGAAGCACTTGAAACCCGCAATCAGCTTCTTCAGGACGATTGCCGGCAGCAAAGACAGGAAAACTCAACTTTAAGTGAAGTCATTGAAAGTATGCAGCAGGAACATTCCCGTCTTGCTTCAGAAATCGGTTC
>JAZUPO010000180.1:0-6789 GCA_045605205.1 Victivallaceae bacterium | reverse complement strand
GCCTTCCTAAGACCGCTTGGCCTCCGACTTTCCCACTGATAACCGCGGGGGTAGATCTTGACGACCTCGTTGGAAGCCAGGATAAAGGGCTCTGTTTCGAGGATTTTCACCGGCCGGTAGGGCATTTTTCTGTCGCTCAGGTGGAACTGGGGCCGGAAAGGTGTTGCAAAACGGAAATAACGTCCTTTGATGCCGGGCAGTTTGATATCGGCAAAATATTTTTCACGCCGTTCCATATTGCCGTAATTGTGAGTCCAGACACCGGAATGCCATTGACCGCCTTTAAGGTCGATCCGTTTGAAGTTCTTGCCGTCGACAGAATATTCCATCCAGGCAGGAATAGGGGCATAGGGAGTCAGGCCACGCATATATTCCACCACGCCGACTCTGCCGATGTCGATAAGATTCTGAGTGGCCCAGTGGGTGTTGAAAACTTCAGAAGCAGGATAAATATTCTTTTTCCACACAGCTTTGAAGTTACTCTTTTTCTCCACTTTTCCGCTTGCTTCATCCACATTCTGAACCGTGGGGACTTTCACAGAAGCCAGGAAATTGCGGCAAATTTCCATAACCTTTTTATTTTCATCAGCAGGCACGCGGCGGTATCCGGCTTTGTCCCGATAGCAGTTGCGGGTGGGGAAGAACCAGGCCACGTTGGTCGCTTTGTCAGCGATCTTGATCACATTACCGTTGAGCTTGACTTCCGTCACATTGCTGGCAATGATCCTGTCGGGGCCGATTTCCGTAAAGCCGTCACGGCCGATGAAAATGTAAGCTGTCACTTTTCCTTTGTCGGTAACAATCAGTCTGCCATTGCTGTCGTTATGGATCTTGGCATCCTTTTTGACCTGGAGCAGAGCTGCGGCACCGATGGTCTGTCCCTTGGCAAGTTTGCCGTGATAGGAAAAGAGCGAGAGGAGCTTTTCGCTTTCTTTTTTCAGGTAAGAAGCCGTATTGGTCTTGAGTTTGAAGCCTTTACCGGAAAGATTGATGGCAAAGCGGTATTTGTTCCGGGTGTAAAGAGTATCAGCGGTATTGGGACAAATCGTTCCCATTGGCCGCCACACAACAGAAATATCGTAAAGATCAGCTTTGTCGGCGGTAATGGTATCATAGACGATGTACTGGTCTATGGAATGAGAAAGGATCGTCCGCCGCCAGGTGGTACCGTTGACGTCGCGGAACAGCAGAGAAACAGCCTGTCGGCCTCCCAAATTGAACTTCCAGTCGAGGAATCCGGCTTTGGGACGTTCATCGATGGCCTTGTCACTCTGTCCGGCACGGGTGACCTGAACAGTATTTTGTTCAAAAGGCAATCCGGAGTTGTAGTTGTAAATGGCGTTCCAGGAAGAACTGAGGTAGATCCTCTGATAGAAAGCAAGAGAGGTGATCTCACCGACACCGGCTTTCACAACTTCAGTGGAGCCTGAAACTCCCAAAACATTGAAATCATCATTCCAGCCGTTGCGGAGCACTGCAGCAACGAGAGGAGTTTTCTTTTGCATTTCAGGATATTTTTTTCTGATTGCCTTGACATAGGCAGTCCGGTTGATATCGTGTGCAGTGTAGGGCATAAGCTGGACTGTAAAATCCCGTCTGGGCAGAACAGCTTTCAGATCGTTATTGTAAGCACTGATGCCGCAGGGATAACGGTCAACAAACATTCCCCTGCCCCATTTTTCGCCCCGGGCCTTGTCTTCATAATATTTGAAAACGGGATCACGGTAGTAACTGCCCAGCACCGCTGCGGGCATCTTGTGGTCACGGTAAGCTCCGAAAAGGACACTGTCCCGTTCAGCATTGACAAAGAGATGCAGATTTCCCCACTTGACAGCCTGCTTGTTGCGGAAGATGTCAAACTTGTTGAAACGGAAAGCATAGCGGAACACAGAGTTGGCAAGTTCCACATAGTTGTCGCCGCCTTCAAAATCGCCGTCAGGACGGCTTTTGGTCTGAGCGATATGTTCTACAGCATCCATCGCTTCTTTGCGGGTGAAGTTCACAAGTTCAGTAAAGTTGCTATTGAGCTTGTAATTACGGTAAAGGTAGTCGCTTGACATCAGGCGACACCAAAGGGGGGCAGTCACGTGACGGGAAGCAAGATAAAAGCGGTTGTAAGGAGCGGAAATGTACCGTTCCCAATACATATCGACACCGATTTGCAGTTCAACATAGTTGTAAAGCAGCACATCTTCCATAGCTTTCTTTTCTGCGTCCGTATAGAGTCCGCAGTTCCGGGTCACTTCCCAGGTCATAAAAAGCCATTCCATAATGTAGTGGTGAGAATAAGCCTTCTGAGTGACAACTGCCTTAAAGAATTTCTTTGCCCATTCAGCATAGAATTTGTTGCCTGTCCAGTAGTACATCAGAGCGTGATGATACCAGCGGCGGATCGCATCGTAACCGGGGGAAGTTCCGGGGAAATTGCCTCTGGGGAAATTATTTTTCCAATCAGCCATATCTGCGGCGACCCGTTTGGCACATTCGCCGTCAAGTTCAACTTCAGAAAGCTGCGGAATGTTCTTTGAAGTGCACTTTGCCAGGAATTTTTCCACCCCCCGGGCAACACCTTCCAAAGTGGTACCGCCGATAACGATGTGATTTTTTCCGTTGCTCAGCACATTGACAGCGGTACGAACTTCATAGCCCTTGCCGCCGGGGAAGAACGCGTCGGAAACAGCCAGTTTCCGGGTATAGGCGGGCCAGAATGCCCGGTTGTTGTTCATATTACCCATTATGATGAGATTGCAGTTGGCATAGCCAACTTTGAGCATAGGAGCATCTTTGACGCAAGCGGCCTTATCATCAATGATCGTGATCCCCCCCAGTTTATCGCTGATCTTTTTGGCAAGAAGAGTATACTGAGCTTTGAGTTTGGGATCAGAGGGGATAATAATAACAGAACTGCTGTTCAGTTTTGTTTCGAGGGGATAAGTTCTGAGTACAGGAGCAAAGTTGACATTGATCTCTCTGCACTGGAAATTCTCAACTTTGGTATTGCCTTTTTTACCGAAAGAAGCAATAATCATTTCGGCACGGATGGGAGCTCCTGTTTTGCTGGCAAGCAATCCCACAAGTTTCTGTTTTTTACCGGGAGTGGTATAGCAAATCTTTTTGATACCGTTTGCAACAGGCTTAAAGGTGAAAAAAACTTCGTGGGGAGAAGTCACTTCAATGGAAAAGAGATAATGTTTACCTACGGGGATATTGAAAGTTCTTCCGTAAGTACCTGTTCCGGTAATGTTGGTAAAGGCTTTGTCTGCAGCGGTATTGCCGCGGATACGCTTCCACATTGTCTGAGCATCAGCAGAAACACAGAGCATTGCTGCACTCAAAAGCAGAAATAGTTTTTTCATTTGTTGTCCTCTTTCATATTGTTAAGAAACTCTTTTGCCCCGGGAGTCAAATTTCCCCACGCAGGGCTCATATCTGTACGGACGGTAGCAAGGAAGATATCGCTTCCTGATTCCATATCACGGAAATTTTCCTGATCGCCATACTCGTGCTGAGAATAATAAACTGTCAGCATACGCTGATCGTCCAGTTTGACACTTTCGGAATAAGCACAGTCAAACCCGGACGTGTAGTCCGCATATTCCACAAAAGAATCGATTTCAGGCACATAAACGTATGTACGCAACAAAGTTTCAGCCCGGTTGCTGAAGCTGCTGAACAACCGGGGAGAGGCTTCGCGGAATCGGCCTGAAAGAAAAACTCTGCCGTGATCTTTTGCAACTTTTCGATCCTGCTGTCCATAGATCCTGAAAATTTCTCTTGTAATATTTTTCTGTCAGCAGGGCACGTTCATCTTGTCAAGATAAGCCTTTGCCCCGGGAGTCAGTCTGCCCCATTCGGGAAGCATATCAGTTCTGACTGTAGCAAGGAAGATATCGCTTCCGGCTTCCATATCCCGGAATCCTTCTTTGCTGCCGTATTCGTGCTGAGAATAATAGGCTGTCAGCATACGCTGATCGTCCAGTTTGACACTTTCGGAATAAGAACAGTCAAATCCGGAAGGAAATTCTGCATATTCCACAAAGAGTTTGATTTCAGGCACATACACATAGGTACGGAATCTGGTCACTCCTCTGTCGGTAAAACTGCTCCCCAACCGGGGAGAAGCCCCCCGGAAGCGGCCTGAAAGAAAACGTCTGCCGTTGATTTCATAAGCCATAGGTCCCTGCAGTCCCACATTGAAGTCTTCTTCATCACTCCATTGGGTAAAATCACCTTGCGTGTGTTTCATCCGCAGAGTACCTCTTTCGTTGCGGATAAAGGCGTGGAGCATTTCACCGTCAAAAAGCAGAGAAGTTTCATTCCCGGCAGGCAGATTTGAGATTTGAGAAACAAATTTCCAGGTAAATCCGTCCTCAGAAGAAAGCAGATCGACCTCCATACGGGTTCCCTGATAGTTTCTGAAACTGCGGTAAGCGGCAACGTAAAGCAGCTCCCCGATCACAATGGGGTGCCAGAAACGCATTGCAAAAGCGGGTGTGACCTCTTTGGGAGCACTCCAGTCGGTGCCGTTTTCGGAAACAGAGATATACTGTCTTGATTCGTGCATCCAGACAGGATGTTCAATATCTCTGGGGAAGGCTCCGCCGAACATAAAGAGTTTGCCTTTGTACTCCACCATAAAACCTTCGTAATAGTTTTTATCGGTGAGTGCACACGGCAGATCTTCCCAGGTTTCGCCGTTATCAAAAGAACGTTTGAGACAGATCACGCCGTCGTTCATAGCGTGTCCGGAAGATTTCCTGTAAGAAAGATAAAGTGCCCCTTTGAAACGGGTCAGCCCCGGAAAAGCATTGTGATTGCCATCTGCCACGATCCGGCGTAAATTTTCAATTCTGGAATCCATATTGTCAACTTTCCTTTGCCAAATACTTATTTGAGTTCAGGGATCCACACATAGCCGGGGCCTCTGTGGATATTGGGAGCAAGCAGAAAACCGTCTTTGATCTTATTTTCAATGGGAACTGCATACAACTGCCAACCGTACTTTTCCAAAGCATATTTGTCCAGATAGATCATTTTTGCCGAGCCGTCTGTAAAGACAACGTTGTACCCCAAATTGTTGGGAGAATGAGCAGGTTTTTGAAAGAAATTCCCACTGCCTTTGGCAATCCACTGCATCGTATCAGCTCCGTCCTCATAAGCCATAATGCACTTGGAAGGCATAGCCACTTTACTGGTCTTTTTGCCCGGCAGACCGAGGCTGGGGGGCGTTCTGTTGTCTGCATAACCGATACTGGTATTGTTTCCGGTGGCGTTCATAGGATAATTCATACCGTAATAAACTTTCATCAATCCATTGTCCCGCCGCCAGGTTCCATTTCCGGGGACATCAGCCGGACAGAAAAACACATTAAATCCGCCCCGGGCAAGGATCGCCTTGGTTTCGTTATTGTTGGCACTCTGGAATCTTTCAAGTCCGAAATAGGGATTGAGCTGGCCGTACTTGACTCCGTCAACTGTTTTGTAGCCCCCCACATAGTAACTGAAGTTGGAAAGGGTCGCTGCTCCGGCATAAGGGGTGGGATAAAAGTCCTTATTATTATTTGTGTAGTTGTGATAGGCCCCGCCCTGCTGTTTAAGATTGTTGATACAGGTCATTGCCCGTGCCCGTTCCCGTGCCTTGCCCAAAGCCGGCAGCAGCATTGCGGCAAGAATAGCAATAATGGCAATGACGACAAGAAGCTCTATTAAGGTGAAGCTGTACAGCTTCACCTGCCTATAGGCAGGTGCCTTGCCATAACCACGATCACAGCAGTGATGGGATCTTTTCACCAGCAGTTCGATCAACGTAAAAAGAACGACTCTTTTTTTCATAAGAAAACTCCTTCTCATATTATTTTGCTTCCGGTATCCAACCTCCTGCAGCACGTCCGCCGCAATAGGTTGCTGTTAATAAATTTTTCATAGATCCCCGACTCCCTGTTTTTGCATTTTCACTCTTTTACGACATTATTTTCTGCCATAAACCTTCAATCCGGATAATTTGCGAACCACCCTGTTAAAAAGATTTTCTTTGCCGTCAGAGAGGGAGTGGATATTCTTGCCATACACTCTCTGAAAGCTGCGATACCGACTTGCTCCCAATCCACGGCTACCGTAGGGAATCGGGAAAATCCCGGCTGCAGAAACTGTTTTCCGTCAACCCCCATAATCACATAATCACTTCCCAGATCCCGTCCTGTTTGTTCTTTGTAACGCAGACAGGCTGTATGAGCCCAATTATCCGAAGTAAAAAAATACCCTGTCCCGGCTCTGTAACGCCGGACGGCAGTCACAGGTTTGGAACAGTGGATCCCCTGCTCGGCGGCAAGCATTGCAAAAATCTTGCCCCGCAGGACAAAGGCATTGTTCATAGAAGAAAGGATCGTTACTTTTTTGATCTTGCGTTCAGTAAAGTAACGCACAGCAAGTTTGGCTGTCAGATAAGGATCAAGATCCACCACCGACACTGAGCCGTCAAAGGAATTTTCCATCATTACGCCCACGGTGGGAACAGGTAATTCAAGACGGCTGAAAAAAGCATCGTACTGCCCCAACAGGATCGCTCCGGAATAACGGGCAGTTGTTTCAGGAAAAGTACCGGCATCAGAAAGATCTCTTGCGTGCATCACTTTTTCGATTCTGACACCCTCTTTTTCAGCCGTGGAAATGATCCCTTTCAAAGCCGAATAATACAACCCGGAAGTATTGTGACGAAGTTCGTTGCAGCAGACAACGATCGAAATGTCTCCCCCGCCGGCTCCGGTTTGATCACCATTGCCGGGTTTGAAG
>JAZUPO010000179.1:0-5531 GCA_045605205.1 Victivallaceae bacterium | reverse complement strand
CCCCACCCCCTTTTGCCAAACCTTTTTCAGTAACGCTTTGAATTTTTGGCAAAAAGTCAAAAATTAAAAGCGGTCTGTAAAAACGTTCCGGAAAAAGAATAGTTTTCTTACCTGCCCATATTGGGGGCAGAGTAAAATTTTAAAAAATTTCAGGGCTGCTGCAAAAAACTGTCTGAGTTTTTGCAACAGCCCTTTCAGGTGATCTTTTATTACCACATACGGGCTTTGAGGAAGTCAACTGCCAGCTGAATGTCAGCCTTGGGGGTGTCGCCCACTTCACGTTCAATAGTGAGGAATCCGTTGTAGTTGATTTTTTTGAGGGTACGGAAATAGCCGTCCCAGTTCACATCGCCCTGGCCCAGGGGAACTTCAAGATAAGCTCTGCCGAGAGCGGCTTTGTCATAGCCGGGAGTCAGATCGGACAGTTCCAGAGAACCATATTCATTGGCGGGATTGCAGGGACGCAGATTCTTACCGTCTTTGGCGTGAGTATGGACGATCCAGGGGCCCAGGACTTCAGCAGCCTTTTCGGCATCGTCGCAACAGACCATTGCCAGATTGGCGGGGTCAAAGTTGACACCGATCCCCTTGAGACCGATATCTTCCAGGTAGTGACGCAGACGGACGGCAGGTTCCGGACCGGTTTCGATGGCAAGGGTGACACCGTTGGCCACGGCATATTCGCCGACGACTTTGGCGACCCGAACCATTTCCTGATACACAGGAGAATCATCTTTGGTGGGAACAACCCCCACGTGGGTGGTCATAACTTTTGTTTCCAATTCGCAGCAGGCATCGATGATTTTTTTGCTCAATTCGATGCGTTCGGGATTTCCCTCTTTGTCCTGGAATCCGTGACCGCCCAGGTCACCGCAGATGGAAGAAACTTCCATTCCCAAATCCTTGATGTACTTGAGCAAGTCAGCCCGCTGGGCACTGGTCATATCAATCAGAGAGTCGTGGGAACGGTGGCGGGCATAGATCTGAACACCCTGGATTCCCATTTTGGCGGCAGACTGCAAAGCGGTATGGAGTTCTTCGCAGAAAGATTCGACAATAACACCGATTTTCATTTGTTTTATCAACCTTTATTTATTTGATAGTGACTTCTTTTCCTGCTTCAGCGGAACGGTAGATGCCGTCCAACATTTTTTGGACGCCCAGACCGTCTTCGCCGGAAGCTCCCAGCTCAGTACCGTTGAGACATCCCTGAACCCAGTTGCCCAGCTTGCGCTGGAACATAACCGTCCAATCATCGGCAGGCATATAAGAGGGCTTCATATTCATCATCATATCGTGTTCGTCGGTGTAGATGGAAACATCTTCCCACGAACATCCGCCTTTAGTTCCCATAGCTGTAAAGTTGAAAATATCATTATGGGGGATGTGAGCGGCAAAACTGGATTCGATCTGCAGTATGGCTCCGTTTTCAAAACGGATCTGACCGATGGCAAGATCTTCCACGGTGTAGGTTTTGTAATCCCAGTTGGGCCAGGCGTTGCGGATGTTGCTGGGTTTGTCGCCCAGATAGGTCCAGCAGTTGCCGCTGGCGGCCACAGGTTTGGGAGAACCCATAAACTCCCAGGCACATTCAAGGATATGCACACCGATGTCGATCATCGGTCCGCCGCCCTGAAGTTCTTTCTGACCGAAAACGCCCCAGTTGGGAATGCCCCGGCGGCGGAGAGCCTGACACTTGACAAACATAATGTCGCCGAAGCGTCCTTCATCCCGGGCCTGGATCAAAGCCTGGGTGTTGCTGCGGTAACGCTGCTGGAATCCCACAGAAAGTTTCACATCGTTCTTTTTGGCAGCGGCGATCATTTTTTCGCATTCTTTAGGATTCATTGCCATAGGCTTTTCAACGATGGCGTGACATCCGGCGTTACAGGCATCGACGACGGGGGCACAGTGGACACCGTTGGGGGTGCAGACGTCGACAGCATCAGGTTTGATGACCTTGAGCATCTCTTTCCAGTCGGTAAAAAGAGCACTTTCGGGGATACCCCATTCTTTATTCATCAGTTCAAGGCGATCCTGTTTGATATCCACTCCTGCGACGATTTCGACTTCCGGGATATTCTGATAGGCCCTCATATGTGATTGAGCGATACCGCCGCATCCGATGATGGCGACCCGCAGTTTTTTGCCTTTGTACTCAGCTTTCTTGTTTTCGATCTTGGTTGACACGCTTTCAGCCATTTTCTGCTCCTGTTGAGATTTTATAAGTTTAAGAATACTTTTTTACTTGTACCACAGTTGCGTTACTCTAATTTAGCACTTTTCTGAGATTATTGCAATGCCATCAATAAAAAAAAAGTCGATTTTATCTGTTGCTTTATTCCTTAACTATATACCAAAAAGTTTCATCAAATCCCCAGCCAGTTCAGTTTTGGGGCGTTTATCAAAGGTGATCTTTTCGCCGTTTTTGCCCAGAACGACACAGGCATTGGTGGATCTTGCGAAACCGTCGGACAGTTTATTGGCGATGATCCAGTCCAGATTTTTCCGTTCCAGTTTTCCGGCGGCATTTTCGAGCAAATTCTCAGATTCGGCAGCAAATCCGATAAGCAGTTGGCACTCAGTTTTCATAGCACCGATACTTTTGAGGATATCCTCAGTACGTTCCAGTTCAATGAAAAGATTTCCGGGGGACTTTTTCATTTTCTGACTGCACACCTGAGCCGGACGGTAATCCGCCACTGCGGCACTCATAATGCAGCAGTCGCACATCGGGAAGCGTGACTTGACTGCTTCTGCCATATCAGCGGCACTGACCACATTGACAACTTCAACGCCTTCCGGCGGAGCGATCTGCACCGGGCCTGAAATCAGGGTGACTTCGTGTCCTCTGCGGCAGGCTTCAGCGGCGATGGCGTATCCCATCTGTCCGCTGGATGAGTTGCTGATGAAGCGTACCGGATCAATAAATTCCCGGGTGGGCCCGGCAGTAATAAGGATTTTCATAAACAAACGATCACTTGCGGCTGCCGCCGAAAATACGCAGCAGGAAAAGGAAAAGGTTGATAAAGTCGAGATAGAGTTCAAGTGCTCCGATGACAGCATATTTTCTGACATCCCGCATAGAAGCACTGCTATCGCCGAGTTCAATGGCCAGGAGTTTGATTTTTTGCACGTCCCAGGCTGTGAGTCCTACGAAAATCAGCACGCCGATGTAGCTGATGATAAGGTCTGCCGTTCTGTTGTACCAGAACATATTGATAAGAGAAGCAATAATGATTCCGATCAATCCCATAGAACAAAGAGAACCAATAGAGGAAAGATCACGTTTGGTCAGATATCCGTAAAGTCCCATAGCTCCGAAAGTTCCGCTGGTGGCAAAAAATGTTCCGGCAATGACATCTGTACTGTAAGCAATGAAAATCCACGAAAGGGTCACTCCGTTGAGCAGAGCGAATACCATAAACAGCAGTGCCGCCGTCATAGCACTGAATTTACGGATCCCCGCTGAAAGTGCGATGACCACCACAAATTCTGCAATAACGAGGAAAAGATAAAAATTACGGTACTGCAATATTTTTTCCACCTGATATGTTCCCAGATACCAGGAAATGATTCCGGTGGCGGCAAGACCGATGAACATCCAACCGAAAACCCGGTTGATAAAGCTGTTGAGCACATTGCCGCTGCGGACAAAGGTTGTTCCGGCAGCAGAATTGTTTTTCACATAATCTTCGTCACTATACATATTACGATCTCCTTAGTGTTTCAGTAGCAGAAATCAAATCTTGGGAAACGTTTTAGGCGGCTCAGCCTTTGGAGCAGCGGACTCCTGAGGAGCTGCCTGTATCTTGGCTGCAACGGGAGACGGAGGCGGTGCGATGGGCTCTTCAACGATCTCAAAGTCGCCGGTCAGTTCGGCCCGTTTGAGTTCCAGCTGTTCATTGACCAGCCGGTTTGAGCGGCGGATTTCTCCCAGAATTTCAGACAAGGTCCCCTGAAGCTGTTTCAGTTGGGCATTGAGTGCCAGCTGTTGAGCGTCAGTATCCTTGCAGTAGTCACGAATCTTGGCATAAAAGCGTGAAACCTGACCCAGTATGATAAGCAAAATGATGCATATCATCAGGGCTACACACCAAAACGAGAAAGTGGAAATTTCCTGTCCAAACATAGTTGATCTCCTGATAAAATTTCAGTTCTGTTCCTCTGCACGAACCGCCGCCTGTTCAAGGAAGCAGTTGGGCTGCCGTAAATGAGGAAGTGTTCCTAAGAGATAAATATAGCATCAAAAGCCCAAAAGTCAAGTAAAATTTGCACTTCTTGAACAGACAATAAGAAATCTGCCGGAACCTTTTTAAAAAAAGCTTTGTATACTCTCCTAAAAGTATCTTTTTTTATTTTCAGGCAACTTGACAAATTCTTTTTTCTGCGTTATATTAAAGCCATATTGCAAGAACGTTCTTGCATTTGTTTAACCTGGAGGTCTTTGCTATGCGAGTGACAATCAAAGAGGTTGCCGCAGAAGCCGGAGTATCTTATCAGGTCGTCTCAGCCATACTGGGCAATTGCAGTTACGCAAGAGCCTCTGAAACGACTCGCAGAAAAGTCCGGGAAGCTGCCGCAAGATTGGGCTATGTGCCCAATATCAGTGCCCGTATATTGCAGGGAAGAGCCAGCGGAATGATCGGCGTTCTTATCGACCCGCTGGCGGCTGCAAACAAATTCAATATGTTGTTTGAACTTGAAAGAGCGGCTGTCAGCCGGAATTGCCGCCTACTTGTTTCAGAGGCCCACGACAATCCCGGCCGTCTCAAGGAAGCCTGCCGTGAAATGTGCCAGTATGGTGTTGACGGTATTATTGCTCTGGCTCACACATATCCCGGAACGGGGTCGCTGCTGGATGGATTTGATGAAAAAGTACCTTTCGTTCCTGTCTGGGACATTCTGCCCGGTAATTATTCTGCGGTGGTGAATGACACTGCTGCCGGAATTGCTGCGGCTGTTATCCATTTGCAGCACTCTGATTACAAACACATCGTAATGTTGACAAGTGACAGACTTGCTTATCCCGGTGCACTGCAGCGGATAACCGGATTCCGCAAGGTGCTGCCGGACAACCGCATTTACTCTTATGATACTTCAGACGGTCAGGATTTGAAGTGCGAACTTGCCGCAGTTGTGACAAAAATCCTTTCTGACGGAGCCGATGCCATCGTCTGTTACAATGATTTTACAGCGGCGGCGGTCATCCGGGAGCTGCGTAAAAACAAGGTGCGTGTACCTGAGGATATGGGGATCACCGGCTTTGATGATTCCCCCTTTTGCACAGTGCTTGATCCGCCTTTGACCAGTGTGGCTCCCGACAGTGGGGCTGTTGCCGAAAATGCTTTCAAACTTCTTGAACAGCGTATGGCAGGAAAACGGGAAAATGTTTACATCACTGTCCCCCCTCATTTGAAAATCAGAGAAAGTTCTGTCAGATAAATTTTGATTTTAAGGAAACAGTATTATGAAAAATAAAAACTATTTCACCTTGATTGAGCTTCTTGTAAGCAAAACTTGTCAAATAT